>NZ_JBJPHT010000006.1:177185-226200 GCF_052939475.1 Phormidesmis sp. 146-20 | reverse complement strand
ACTTTGAATCAGCATAATTTCTTTGAATGGAACTTTTTCTGGGTCAAAGTCCCCCCTTTAGGAAGGCCGAAAGAAACCTGCGTTTTCTTAGGAGTTCGATGAACTTTTTCGCTTTGTTACTGAGGGATTCGCCCCCTAAATCCCCCATTCTGGGGGACTTTGAATCAGCATAATTTCTTTGAATGGAACTTTTTCTGGGTCAAAGTCCCCCAATTTTGGGGGATTTAGGGGGCTGAAGCCGATTGAAACGAAGCGAACCGCTCTCATCGAACCGACGTTTATTTAAGGTGGTAGATCGCCGAGGAATGTTTCAGCAAGTTTGAGAAAGCGATCTCTTCGAGTTACCCGCAAGGGGTCGGCGCGGTTGAGTTGCTCGGTGGCTTGGTCACTGCTGATAGCGTTCAGTTGTCCATAATCTCCTTTCGCAAGTCTTGCGCTTCTATCAAGCACGAGAAACTGAATAATCTGGATAGTGGTTGTCTAAAAGTAACTTTGCAGCAGAGAGACTTTGACGTGCTTTTAGCAAAAGCTCAAGCTGGTCGTCTGTCACAGCAGGATGCCCTCTTTGCGAATGTTCCGCAGGAGGGAACCATTGCGAGTTTGGTAACGGTTTTCATCCATAATATAGACAACTGATCACTTCGTCATGTTGGAGTGAGAGGTCTGCAACGATTTGCCCGGTTCGCAAGATTTCTTCACCTGGATTGACTGGAGCTTTCAGCACAACTAAAACGTCGATATCGGAACCAAATTCTGCGTCGCCTCGTGCTTGAGAGCCATACAAAATGAGATGAAGGAGCTGATCGCCATGCACCATCTCAAACTGTGCCTTCAATTCTGCCAAAATTTTGCTGAGTTTTGGGTTGGTGACGATCGTATTCATCGTTTCTCAAGCAGATTGCTACGGCTATTTTAATATTGCGTTGATCAGGGAAAGAGATCGTTCCGCTTCAAAACAGAAATGTTGCTGTTTACAACACGGTAGCTTCGCTTCCCGGAGGGTGCGTTCTCGTTTCAAATCGGAATGTTGGTGTTCACAACACGATCGTTTCACTTCACAATGCGATCGTTCCATCTCAAAATTTGATTGTTTTGCTTCACAACACGATCGTTTCACTTCACAACACGATTGTTCTCGTTTCAAATAGGAATGCTTGACCTCAGAGTTTAATTGTTGTGGTTGAAAGGGCGATCGCTTGGCTTCCCGAAGAATTTGCTCCGCTTGTGGAAGGAATCGCCCCCTGTTTGATCTATTTGTCTTCGTCTTTTTGCAGGGCAACCAGAATTTGAAAGCAGAGTTTTAGCAGAAAGATCAGAAAGCTAGCGCTCGGATTGAGCCAAAGGGCAAACCCAACCACGGCAAATTCGATCACTTTCAGCCATTTTTTCTTGTTGAGGTTCTGTTTTTGAAGCATGGTGAGGATTGGTTAACTCGATACATCCAATCTCTCAAGCTGATCTTTGAGTTCTTGATGGAGTATGGGCTTGACTTGTGCGTAACTTGTGTGAGTTGTGTAAGATCGCTCACAAGCACTCAAATTTAGGCTCATGGAAAAGGCAAAGCGATCGTGTCGTGCGTCTCAGGAAGGACTCAAACAAATCCGACGAAAGTACAAAGCTTGTGGTTGGACGCAAAAAAACTTAGCTACTGACACGGATATATCTCTAAGTACCGTTGGTGCGTTTTTTGCTGGCAGGGCTATCGACCGCAACAATTTCGTTGAGCTTTGCACTGCGCTGGATTTGAATTGGGAAAACGTGATCGATCGCCCAGCAGAACCGGAAGTAGATAGCGTTGAGATTGATACGATCGTCCAAACAATCCGTGAGCAGATTAAGCCGATCGTTCGTCAAAAATGCGGGACGATGCGCGTGTTGGATATGGATCAACCGATCGAGCTAACTGGAGAACGCGGAATTTACACCAACGTTAATATTTTGGAGCGACTGACTGGGCGAAATCGATTAGAGATTGCAGAGATTTTGCGAGACTGTGGGGTGGAGGAGTTCGATCGCTTTGGACTGAACCGAGTCACTGAAAAACGAGTGCCGGGACTTGAGGCAGTAGAGCGCCACTCAAAGCTAATGGTGTTGGGCAAACCGGGTGCAGGAAAATCGACCTTTCTAAAATATTTGGCGATGCAGTGTATTGAAGGCAACTTTCAGGCGAATCACATCCCAGTTTTCATTACACTCAAAGACTTTGCAGAAGCCACAGATAAACCCACTCTAGCTAAATACATTAGTCAGCAATGCTTGAGTTTAAACATTGAATCGGCTGCTTTACCTTTTCAACATGGGAGAGCATTAGTTCTGCTGGATGGATTAGATGAGGTTAGAGAGGAAGATAATTTGAGGATACTAAATGGAATTCGTGACTTCTCTGATTACTATTACAAAAATAACTTTGTAATCACATGTCGAATTGCTGCCAAGGAATATACATTTGAGCAGTTTACTGAAGTTGAAGTGGCAGATTTTGAAAAAGATCAAATGGCTATCTTTGCCCAAAACTGGTTTCGGCGAAGTGATCCGATGAAAGCAGAACGTTTCATGCAAAAGCTAGAAGAGAACGAACCCATTCAGGAATTAGCCAGTAGTCCTTTGCTATTGACGTTGTTGTGTTTGGTGTTTGGAGAAAATGCTGATTTTCCGGCGAATCGTTCTGAGCTTTACAAAGAAGGCTTAGATGTCTTGCTTAAAAAATGGGACGCGAAACGTAACATTCAGCGAGATCAGCTTTACAAAAATCTACCGACTAAGCGCAAAGAAGATTTATTGAGCCAAATTGCTTTAACGACTTTTGAGCAGAAGGAGTACTTCTTTAAACAAAAAAAGGTAGAGGCATATATTTCTGACTTCATTCGCAACTTACCGAATGTTGATTCAGATCCAGGGATCTTGCGAATGGATAGTGAAGTGGTCTTGAAATCAATTGAAGCTCAACATGGACTCTTTGTAGAACGCGCAAAAAGCATCTATTCGTTTTCTCACCTGACCTTTCAAGAGTATTTTGCGGCCAGAGAGATAGTTGCCAATTCTGCTTACGAGAATTTGGTACAACATCTCACAGAGAAACGCTGGCGAGAAGTCTTTCTGCTGACAGCAAGCATGATACGGAACGCTGACGATCTGTTGAGGCTCATGAAGCGAACCGTTGATGGGCTGCTTGCTGCTGAAGAAAAGCTACAACAACTCCTTATCTGGATCAATCAAACGTCCAGATCCGCAGAAGCAACCTATAGGCCCGCTGCTGTTCGTGCTTTCTACTATGTGCGCGCCTTCACCCTCACCCTTAACTTCGACCGCGCCTTCGATTTTGCCCTCGACCTCATTCTCGACCGCGCCCATGACTTCGATGTCGCCCTCAACCGCACTCTTGACCTTGACCTCGATCTCTCCCGTGCCCTCGACCTCTCCCGTGCCCTCGACCGCGCCCTCGACCGCGCTCACTCTTTTGACTTCGACCGTGCCCTTGATTGTGCCCTTGCCCTCACCCCCACCCTTGACCTCGACCTCGACCATACCTTCAGACCTCAATTGAAGCATAAGCTACAAGAAATTCGAGATCAGCTACCGAATACACTATTTGAGAACCGAGACAATTTCAGACAATGGCGACTGAAAAACAGTCAAGTCTGGACTAGGCAATTGAGAGGTGTGACAATTCAATACCGCAGTATCTGTCACGACTGGCAGTTTAGCTACGAGCAACAGCAACTGTTACAGCAGTATTACGATGCCAATAAGCTGCTGGTCGATTGTCTCAACAGCGATTGCTATGTCAGTCGAGACGTGCGGCAAGAAATTGAAGAGACGTTATTACTGCCAATCAGCGAAATCGAAGCGAGAAAAAATAGTAGGGAGTGAGTCAGTTGGCAGACATTATTGTAGTGATCCGCAACGAGCAAGGTGCAGGAATGTCTTCAATAGACGGAGAACTGGTCATTGTTCTACTTGCCTCAGAAGGCTCTGTTTTGGATCAACAGCCTGTCATGCTAAGGTCTGCGATCGCCATCTTCACAAATTTGCTCTCCGGTCAATACACGATTTTGGTACGACATCGTTCTCTCACCCCAACCGAAGCACGTCACGATATCGAAATACAAGGTAACGTCATGGCAGGTGTAAAATTTGTATACTCTGAACTTAACCGCCAACTAATTAGAGTTGAAGTGCAGGAGGAAAGCTTGGATGTCTGAATCACACCGCTACGCGATCGACCCCGAATCTCTGCAAGGCTGTCGGCTCAGAGTCCTGTTTCACGTCAAAGAATTGCAGCGAGAGCAAGACCCGATCGTTCGTGCCAACATCGCCCAATATCTCGCAGAAGCCTCCGCCACCCTCGCCTTTCTAGAAGCCGAAGCAGCCCGTCAAGTCAACCTCTGAAAAACCCGTTTTCTAACCAACAGCGATCGCTCTCTCAGTTGAGACGTGCGGCAAGAAATTGAAGATACACTGTTGTTACCGATGAGCGAAATTGAGATGAGGAAGCAACGCGATGCAAAACATTAAAATCATCGTTGAAAAACATATTGATGGCTACGTTGCCTATCCTTTGGGTATTCAAGGCGTAGTTGTTGGCGAGGGCGACACCTACGAAGCAGCCCTAGCCGATGTCAAATCCGCTATCCGATTTCACATTGAGACCTTCGGTGAAGCAGTCCTTGAGCCAGAATCTTTCGTTCTAGAAGCCTTCGTCGCAGAAACAACCGTCTAATGCCCAAGTTTCCCAAAGACGCGCCCAAAGCCAGAGTCATCAAAGCGCTCAGAACTCTTGGTTTTGAAATCGTTCGTGAACGAGAACACATCTCAACGGTGCGCGAAAACGATGACGGAACTCAGACCCCCAGTTTCAACAAGCTGCCGAGTGGCTGAGTGGTCAGCGCAGACAAACCTTCTACCGAAGATTGAATTGCAGAAGCACGATCGAGTAGCGCACTGTTTCGAGTCGAGTTGAACATATCAGGTGAGTCACAAGATTGGGGGTTTGCATCTGTGATTAGTTATCAGAGATCTCGATCGTCGTTATGCAGATAAAGCGCTGCGGTTTTAGCGATTCTCTAACTCACGACGCTGCACAGTTCTCACTTGAGAGAGGCGCGAGGCTCAAAAAAGATGAGTAGCATCAGGGTCAAACACCGGGAGAAGCCATGATCTCATCTGCTCCACCAATTTTCGCCACGCTGCTCACGGGATTGCTGATTGCGTTTGCCGTCCAATTATTGCTGACGAGTTTTGGAATTGCGGCAGGTGTGACAGCGATCGGGTATCTTCCTGCAAAGCTTGATGAGGAGGAGCCAAAGTCCGATCAGCCTAAATCAAATGGGCATGTGATCGGATGGGCGATCGGGGCAGGAACGCTGCTTACGGTGAATGGGGTGTTGTTTATCGCTTGTTTTTTGGCGGTGAAGCTGAGTCTCTCTACTAGTCTGATTGTGGGAGCAATCCTGGGAATTGTGATTTGGGCGGCGTATCTTTTGATTTGGGTGTGGGTGAGTTCTCAGGCGGTTGGTTCTCTTTTTGGAGCCATTTTTGGGACACTGGCATCGGGTCTCCAAGGATTAATGACAACGGTAATGGAAGCAGTTTCGGGACGCAAAAAACAATCAATTACGGATGCACTTCGAGAACAAATTGCCGCTCAAGAATCAGCCCTGCGATCGCTACAGCAAGAAATCAGCAAAGAAATCAGCACGACGGACGACAAAACTCAAACAACGGTTGTCGAAACGCTGCAAAATTATTTACAAACGCTGCCGTCACCTCAGTTAGACTTGCAAACGATTCGCAATGAGTTAGCTGAGATGATTCATCAATCTGACTTAAAAAGCGTTGCAGCAGGAATGCCTGTGGAGTTCGATCGCGCCTCTCTATCGGCTCTGATTCAGGATCAAACTGACTTGTCTCAGCGAGATGTCAATCAATTGCTCGACCAACTCGAATCGGTCTGGCAAGAGGGCGCTTCTCAAACTGCCCCCCAATCGCAACTACTTGATTTTTTGCAGTCTGCCCAGCCAGACGTTTTGACTCAACAACTAACAGACTGGTTGCCCAAACCGCAGGAGCAAGAAACCGCGTCCAGTTCCCGACAAGGGGCCATGCAGTCTTTAGACCTCAAACAGTTAGCAAGAACCGTTTTGAGACGAGTGGATTTATCAGATTGGGATGTGAGCAAGATTTTGGGTCAGCTTCAATCCTTGACTGGGGAATCCTCCACACCCGTCAATTTGATTCAAGCCGATGTCGAAGATTATTTGCTCCATGCTTACCCGTGGCAACTGACGCGCAAAACAGTGCAGCAAGAATTTAAAGATGTCATCTATGACCCAGAGGCCGACCCCGCAGAAATCTCAAAACAACTGGCACCGTTGAATCCTGACTATTTGACGAAAGTGCTGCAAAAACGGGACGATCTGACACCCGCTAAATTGAGCAAGCTAGTCGATCGCCTCGAAGCCGTCCGTCAAACCGTTCTCACAGAGATTCAGATCAGTGAAGGCGAACGTGATCAAGAAATTGACACAGAAGCGACTAGTTTATGGAATAGATTTGAGAACTACATTAGTGATGTTAATGAAAAGCTAACGGCTAAAAATATTCAACGCCAAGTCAAACACTTTGTCAAAGACTGTCAGAGCGACTTAGCCGATCTCAAACCAGCTTTGCCAACCTTCGATCGCACCACCATTCAACAGCGATTAATCGATCGCCAGGACTTAAGCGAAAAGCGCATTCAACAACTTGTCCAACAGCTAGAAAAAGCCTGGAATCAGTTGAGCGAGTCTGAGCCAAACCCTGTCTATGCAGCCAGCAAAATTCATCGATCGACGGTTCCCATTCACCATCTGAGCAAGGCTCCAAGACGATTGGCATTACGCACAAAAACACTGGGCACGGAAACACCCGATCGAGGGTTTTCAGAAACGCTGTCAGATTATCTCAGCAACACCGATAAAGAAGAACTAACGCCAGAGAATATTCAACATGATCTACAACAGTTGTTCCACAGTTCAAAATCAGGATTACAACACTTGAGCGATCCCTTGCGAGTAACTCGAAGAGATCACATCTCTCACCCCGATCGCACCGCACTGATTTCACTCCTCTCACAGCGATCGGATCTGACCGAAACAGAAGCCAATCAGATTGTCGAACAGGTCGAATCAAACCTGCAACACTTTACTCAACAGCTACAGCAAATCCAACAACAGATGCAAACGACGATCGCCAACACGGTCACTCAACTGCGCGATCGCCTGACATTTCTAGAACTGCCTGAGGACTACGATCGCATCAAGCAAGATGTTCAGTCGTTACTGGGCGATCCTCAAGCGGGAATTGCCTCGATCAGTCATCGCCTCAGTGCAGTCAACCGCGACTCCATCCTGGAATTTCTTAAATCTCGCGATGATTTACCTGAGTCGATCGCTCACCAGATTGTCGATCAGATTGATTCCGTTCGTCTCAGCCTCTCACAACAAGCCCAACACCTTCAACAAGAAACTCAGCAGCGTCTTGAAGTACTCAAACAACAAGCACAGCATCAAGCAGAAGAAACGCGCAAAGGAGTCGCGACAGCCGCCTGGTGGCTATTTGGGATCGCCTTCACTTCGGCGATTACCTCTGCGATCGCGGGTGGGTTGGCGGTCAAACTTCTCTAGCTTCAAGACATCCCGCGAAAGGGTCTGAGCCAGCCTTGAGCTATTGTCCAATCGAGCATGAGACGAGCGATCGCAAACAACAACACACTCTCGATCGCCAAAACGACAAACGGCAGCAAAACGCCCCGACTCGCCACCCCAACATCAATCTGCGCCAGTCCTCGCACCAGCCCAAACGCCAAAACAGCGCCCGACTTGAGATGAGAATTTTGGTCTTGGCGAATCACATAGCGATAAGTAATGCCAAACAAAAAGCCAGCGATGACCGCGATCGCTCCACTTAACAGCGCATTCACCGAAGCAGTCTGCAACTCCGCTAACGGCTCAACCCCGATCGCTCCTATAAATCGATTGATCAAGGTCATTAAAGTAAAGGCGATCGCAACCGACAGCGCCGAAAAAATGCCTGCCTTGACTGACTCAACTCGCTCCACCAAAGTCATATCAGATGATCCATTCATCTTTACAATTCTCAAACCCAGAGTAAAGCTACCACATCTTTGTTTTATGATGATGGTTAGCATCCTTTCGTAATGTTTTTGAGAGTGCCACTATGGATATTCTGACTTTAGGTTGGGTCGCGCTTTTGTCGGTGTTTACGTTCTCTATCTCAATGGTGATTTGGGGACGCAACGGCTTCTAAGTGCTGAGTTTTGAGTTTTGAGTTGATGATGGCTTAAAACTCAAGACCCACCGTTGAGATATTTTGGGAGAGATTGTGGAATCCACTGTTTTTAGCACACTTGTTTTAGTGGCTTTTGGACTGTTGTTTGTGGTCACTGGCGGGATTGCTTACCTGACGCTGAGTGATTGGCGCGATCGTCGTCGTCAAGAAAAAGCAAGAGAACAAGAAAAACGCCGTTAGCTTCACTTCAGAGATTTATTTAAATAACTAAAGGCTCCCGATAGCCAACCATTGGGAGTCTTCGTTTTATCCACTCACCTTGTCAGACTACTCGCGGATACTCATGCTGGGCATTGCTGAATCGTGGGATGAATTGCCCCAAAGCGGCGGGAACCCCAATATTATGAAAGCTTCCTTCGCTACTGACATAGCTGACTTTCACAACCTTTGAAGGGCAATCGAAATGCAAAAAAATTGCTGGGATTAAAACTAGAAGCTCAGGGCGATCGCATTCTCAAAAAACGATCCATAAGTTCCAAATTTCAACCACAGCAACCAGATTTAATGACTTGCGAATTCGATAGAGGGATTCTTGATGAAGTCGATCGAATTCACGAAGCCAATCAAGCTTACAAATAAGGTTTGGCGCTACCAGAAATCTCACCCGTCGGAGAACTGCTACCACCACCCGACAGTCCGGGGACTTCTTTCATAAAGCCAGCGTAAGCTTCCATGCCGTGTTCAGCAATGTCCAGTCCTTCAAACTCTTCTTCAGCCGTAACACGGATACCCAGCGTTGATTTGAGTAAAATCCAGAAAATGCTGGAGAGCAAAACAGTGATGCCAGCCACAGAAATCGTACCCAAGAACTGCACCCACAGTTGATTGATGCCGCCACCATAAAACAAGCCTGCGGCTGGAGCCGGAGCCGCCCCAAACTCGCCCCCCTGACTAAATAGACCCAGAGCCAACGTGCCCCACACCCCATTGATCAAGTGAACCGAAACCGCACCCACTGGGTCGTCGATTTTTAACTTGTCAAAGAAGCCGACTGCAAAAACCACCAGCACGCCGCCGATCGCACCAATTACCGCCGCAGACCCCGCATTGATAAACGCGCAAGGGGCCGTAACAGCCACCAAACCCGCCAGCAATCCGTTGATCACCATCGAGAGGTCAGGCTTGCCCAAAACGACCCAGGCGGTGATCGTCGCAGCCAAAGCACCAAATGCCCCACCTGTGTTGGTGGTTAGCGCGATGTGAGCAATCAGAGAACCGTTGCCGACACCCATCGTCGAACCAGGATTAAAGCCAAACCAGCCGAGCCACAAAATCAGTGACCCCAAGGTCGCAATACTCATGTTGTGAGCAGGCAGAGCATTTGTAGAGCCGTCAGAGTTGTATTTGCCAATTCTGGGCCCCAAGAAAGCCGCCCCCATCAGCGCGGCCCAACCGCCCACTGCGTGCACCACTGTCGAGCCAGCAAAATCATAGAAGCCTGCATCAGCCAGCCAGCCGCCGCCCCAGATCCAGTGACCCGTAATCGGGTAAGCAATTCCTACCAGCAGCAAACTAAAGATCAAAAAGTCAATAAATTTGATGCGTTCGGCAACTGCCCCAGAGACGATCGTCGCTGCTGTCCCGGCAAACACGAGTTGAAAGAAGAACTTGGCACCCAGCGGTACGCCTGTCCAATTTAAGGCTGAGAAAATCCCCTGGTAGGCATCTCCCATCGCCGGGCTGTTGTCAGCACCCGTGAGAAAAAAGCCGCCGCTCGTGCCCAAAAAGTTGTTGCCGTTGCTAAACATCAGTCCAAAGCCGATCGCCCAAAATGCGATGGTGGACAGGGCAAACACAATTAAGTTTTTCGCCAGTACGTTGACGGCATTTTTTTGGCGACACATGCCTGTCTCTAACATGCAGAAACCCGCATTCATAAAGAACACCAGCATTCCGGCGATCATCACCCACATGGTGTCGATGCCAATTTTGAGTTCTGCGGTGGCCTGGGAGACAGACTCGATCGTGGGCGGTGGCGTTTGGGCAATTCCAGCGTAGCCCCACAGCATCACAATGATCAGAGCGAGGGGAATGCAGGCTTGCCAAGAGGGGGTTAGCTGTTTGGCGTACCAATCGGGATTGAACCACTTGGAAGCGCGATCGAGTTTTCGCTTTTCAAGGGTTTTTTTGAGCGTTGAGCGATACATCATAACGGGACTTTGCTCGGTGAATAAACGACATCAATTTGGTAGGACCTTCTCCTCAAGACAGGGGAGACGACAGTCCGAAATGGCTTTTCAGACCGCAGATTCAGTGTCTTGACATCATTTCTCTAAGAAGGCTTGCTCCACTGATTGCTGCGAGTAATGAAATGATTAAGGAATACTAGAAACTTCGGGGATTTGAGCACTGAGTTTTGTATCGTAGAATGCAATTCGTATAAAATTTTGAGAACTTTGGTCTCAATTCCATCCACACAATTCTTAAAGCTACTTAGTAAGTCCAAAACTAGGGCTAATCGGCTCTGCCCAACTTTGAGCCAAAATCTTCTGTAGGGAAGGCTAGGCAGGGAAGCGATCGCGCTAAAATAGTCCCATGAGCGAGAAGAATGAAAGCGTCAAAGTTGTCAGCGATAACCGTCAGGCCCGTTTCCAGTACGAGATTCTAGAAACCTATGAGGCTGGGATCGAGCTAGTTGGCACTGAGGTTAAATCGATTCGAGAAGGCAAGGTCAACCTGAGAGACGGGTTTGCCTTAGTCCGAGATGGCGAAGTGCTGCTGCTCAACGTTCATGTTTCTCCTCACCAAACTGCCAGTCAGTTTTTTAACCACGATCCGCGTCGGACTCGCAAACTGCTGCTGCATCGCAAAGAGATTCGCAAACTGGTCGGACAGGTCGAACAGCAAGGTTTAACACTGGTGCCGCTCAAGATGTACTTTAAGCGCGGCTGGGTCAAAATCGTTTTGGGGCTTGCTAAAGGTAAAAAGCTGCACGACAAGCGAGAAAGCGTCAAACGTCGCGACGACCAGCGAGACATGCAGCGGGCGATGAAAAACGGCTAAAGCAACCTCTCGATAAAGTTTTTTCACGGCTCTACTGGGTGCTTCTGCTCCCCAAGCTGCCGATTCTGGTGGACTTCAGGATAAGCGTTGTGACATACTCCCGACTCTGACGCTGACGCATACAGAGCGGGCTTCTCAGTGACTCCTGCTATTGCATCGGACGTTACCTGAGCTTTATTTTGAGTCCACGGAATGCCCTACCGCAGACTTTGAACAAGTACCGAAAGTATGTTCAACCCCTGTACTGTCAAAGTTTTACGCATCCACAGAAACGCGAATTCGCGCATTACTGGATGCAACCCCATACTTTGAGTTGTCGTGGTTCAGATTACAGGGCGGCGATTAGCTCAAACCCTTGTTCTGACTATATCACACTCGTTTGCAGCGTGGGAGATTGGCGTTTCCTCATCGCTGCTAATCAAAGCCTCAACTGCGTTTTGTCATCTTGCAAAGCAGCAATTCGTCAACGCCCTGGCTTTCATCCCGACGCTCACCTGGGTACGGGTAGAGCGCGGGGCTTCCCGCCGACTTGCTAACTCAAAGTTCTTAATTGATGCAGGATTTTGGGACGCTTCTGGAGTGTAGCTCGATCGCAATCATTGTGGTAATCACGTCGATCGCCATCCCTTTTCACAAGAGCAAAATTACTTTTAGTAATCGCCCAGCCAACCCAATAGAAATCGCAGCAATCAGTCATTCCCTTGTTGCTCAAGTTTGCTGCCTGGGAACGCTACGACTACTGACACAGACGATCGCACTTCCCCAATAGCACCGTCTGCACTCGCATCTATTCGTTTATGCTAAATCAGGTTCTTGGCGGGCGTTATAACCTCTTGCGTCACTTGGGAGGCGGCGGCTTTGGGCAGACCTATCTTGCAGCAGATCGGCATCTACCCGGTAACCCTCAATGTGTGGTCAAACAACTCAAACCCAAAGTGAGTGTGGACGCTTGGCAAACCGCAAGGCGACTCTTTAATACAGAGGCAGAGGTGCTGTATGTCT
Organism: Phormidesmis sp. 146-20; assembly: GCF_052939475.1. Taxonomy (NCBI): domain Bacteria; kingdom Bacillati; phylum Cyanobacteriota; class Cyanophyceae; order Leptolyngbyales; family Leptolyngbyaceae; genus Phormidesmis; species Phormidesmis sp. 146-20. The sequence continues at coordinate 213,846 of NZ_JBJPHT010000006.1, read as the reverse complement.
TGGGCAATCATGACCAGATCCCCAGATTATTTGCTCACTTTGAGGAAAATCAGGAATTTTATCTGGTTCAGGAGTTTGTCGAAGGAACGGTTTTGAGCCAAGAATTTAAGCAGGGGAAGGCTCTGTCAGAAACCGAAGTCGTTGAACTGCTGCAAGAAATTCTCACGGTGTTGGAGTTTGTCCATCAGCAGCAGGTGATTCACCGAGACATCAAGCCCTCTAATCTGATTCGTCGTGGGTCAGACGGGAAGGTGATTTTGATTGACTTTGGGGCGGTCAAACAGATTGAGATTGCCCAAGAAGGAGAAACAGGAACGATCGCCGTCGGGTCTTCTGGCTACATGCCCAACGAACAGCTTGCCGGAAAACCCAGCTTTAGCAGCGACATTTACGCTGTGGGCATGATTGGCATTCAGGCGTTGACGGGCGTTTCTCCTAGAAAGCTGCGCGAAGATCCCAAAACGAGTGAAATTCTCTGGCGCGAAGGGGTCGAAGTCAGTTCAGAACTTGCCGACATATTGGATGTGATGGTGCGCTACGATTTTCGCCAACGCTACCAAACTGCCGCCGAAGCGCTGTCTGCCCTCAAAGAACTCAACAGTGGCTTCATCAATCTGATCGTGCCACCGGGAGCCAGAGCGCCGATCGATGAGGTGTATTCAGCGTGGTTAGAGCGCGGAGACGAACTGTTTCAGATCCAGCGATATCGAGAAGCGATCGCCGCCTACGAGAAAGTGATTTTGGCGAATCCTGATGATTATGTCGCCTGGTTTAAGCGGGGTATCACGTTAGAAAATTTGCGGCAGTTTGAGGAGGCGTTGGACGCTTACGATCGGGTGATTGCTCTTCAGCCCGATGATTATTTGGCGTGGTTTAAGCGAGGGACAGTCTGTGAGAATTTGTGTCGATTTGAGTTAGCGCTGACTTGCTACGAAAAAGTAGTGCAGCTTCAGCCGGGAAATTATTGGGCGTGGCACGATCGCGGCAAGATATTAGAAAATCTGCATCGATTTGAAGAAGCGGTAGAGGCGTACGATCGAGCCGTTCAGGTCAAGCCCAATTTTCAACTGGCGGTCGAGAGTCGCAAACGGTTGCTTAGTCAATTAAAACAGGTGGATGCGCTCTACGATTTGCAGCATTATGACGAAGCGATCGCGTCCTGTGATCGAGCGATTCAGCAAAATCCTAATGACGGGCTGGCATGGTTGATGCGCGGCATGGCGCTAGAAAATCAGCAGAATTATGAACAGGCGATTATCGCTTACGATCGCGTCGTCCAGATTCAGCCAGATGATGCGCTGGCGTGGTTTAAACGAGGAGCCGTTCTGCAAAGTTTGCGGCGCTATCCAGAGGCACTGACTTGTTATGACCAGGTGGTTGAGTTTCAGTCTGACCACTATTGGGCGTGGCACGATCGCGGCAAAGTTTTAGAAGCCCTCCAGCAGTTTGAGGAGGCGATGCAGTCTTACGATCGGGCGATTCAGATCAAACCTGATTTGCAGGCAGCGATCGACGGTCGGCAACGAGTTCTAGCCGTCCTGCAAGGCAATTCACCTTGGGAGGAAAATTCTACCGTTTTGCCGACTACGAAACCGGAGATTCAAGCTTCTGACGACTACGGAACCTGGTTTCAAAAGGGGCAAGTTTTAGAGAAGCTGCATCACTATACAGAGGCGGTGATGGCTTACAACGAAGCAATGCAGCTTAATCCCCATGATCCAGAAGTGCTGCGCTGGCGAGGAAATGTGTTGTTTTCGCTCAAACGATATGAGGAAGCGATCGGCTCCTACGACAAAGCGATCCAGCTTCAACCCAGCAATCCGCATCTGTGGCGCTGTCTGGCCAGTTCTCTGATCAAATTAAAGCGATATCAAGAAGCCGCCGTCTGTTTTGACAAAGCGGTTCAGCTTCAGCCTCACAGTCATAGCACCTGGTATTGGCGAGGTCGAGTTTTGAGTGAAATGAAGCGATATTCAGAAGCTCTGCGCTCCTACGATCGTGCCCTTGAGCAAAATCCTGACTTTCAGCCCGCAATGCGCGATCGAGAAAAATTACAAGCGATTCTGGCGGTCAAGCGTGTGAATTAACGCCAGTTGGATGAAATCTTTCACTGCGGTTGGCAATTTGAGCAGCCCCCTAAATCCCCCACGAGTGAGGGACTTTGAAAGAGAATTTTTGTCTTAAAGTCCCCCAGAATGGGCAGCTTGGGAGGCAGAAGTCCCCAACAACGAAGTGAGAAAACTTTATGGAACTGACCCCGCTCAGAAGCTCGTACTAACTTATCTAGTACGCAACAACTAGATCGCTGACTGTAACGATAGAATCATAAAGGACTATTTCATCGTGTCCCTCAATGCCAAAGCGTGTCAGCAAATCTCAAAGCCCTGAGCTAAGTTTGAATTCTGATTTGGAGAGCCTGATCCAAACCTCAAAAACCCCTTCCCTCAACACCATTCGGATTCGAGGGGCACGACAACACAACCTCAAAAATATTGACTTAGAACTGCCGCGCGATCGCTTGATCGTTTTCACAGGCGTTTCGGGATCAGGAAAATCTTCGCTGGCGTTTGACACGATTTTTGCAGAAGGGCAACGGCGCTATGTCGAATCGCTCAGTGCTTACGCAAGACAATTTTTGGGGCAGGTCGATAAACCGGATGTCGATGCGATCGAAGGTCTCAGTCCCGCCATTTCGATCGATCAAAAGTCCACATCTCACAATCCCCGCTCCACCGTCGGCACCGTCACCGAAATCTACGACTACATGCGGCTGCTCTATGGACGGGCTGGAGAGCCACACTGTCCCCATTGCGATCGCTCCATCGCGCCTCAGACGGTTGATCAGATGGTCGATCGCATTATGGAATTGGACGATCGGACTCGCTTTCAAGTGTTGGCTCCCGTGGTGCGCGGCAAAAAAGGGACGCATCGCAAACTGATTTCTAGCCTCAGTGCCGAAGGGTTTGTGCGGGTGAAAATTGACGGCGAAGTGCGCGAACTCAGCGACTCGATCGAACTCGACAAAAATCAGTATCACACCATTGAAATTGTGGTCGATCGTCTGGTCAAAAAAGAAAATATTCAGGAGCGTCTGACCGATTCTCTCACCACTTGTCTGCGTCATTCGGGAGGAATTGCCGTCATCGACGTGTTGCCTGCCGAAACCAACAATGTAGTCGCCCTTCCCCAAAACACCGCCAAAGCCGCCGAAAAAACCGGAACCTACGGAACAGAAACCGCCCCCGAAGCCGCTCCTGAACTCGTTTTCTCTGAAAATTTTGCCTGTCCCCAACACGGCGCAGTCATGGAAGAACTGTCTCCCCGACTCTTCTCCTTTAACTCGCCCTATGGAGCCTGTCCCAACTGTCACGGGCTGGGTAGCCATCGCACCTTCTCACCCGAACTGGTGGTGCCCAATCCCAAATTGCCTGTGTATGCGGCGATCGCGCCCTGGTCGGACAAAGACAACACCTATTACCTGTCGCTGATTTGTAGCGTTGCCGAAGCCTACAAATTCGACATTCAGACCCCCTGGGAAAACCTCACCGCCGAACAGCAGCACGTTCTCTTACACGGCTCCAAAGATCCGATCTGGATTGAGGCAGACTCCCGGTATCGCGAAGGCAAGGGCTACCATCGACGCTATGAAGGGGCCATTCCCCTGCTCGATCGCCAGTATCAAGAAAGCACGTCTGACCTCTACAAACAAAAGCTAGAACAGTATTTAGTCGATCAAGCCTGCGAAGTCTGCGACGGCAAACGACTCAAACCAGAATCTCTCGCCGTGCGGTTGGGACAATACCGAATCAGCGATCTCACCAGCGTCTCAATCCGAGAATGTCTGGATCGGGTGAATGGCCTGAAACTGAGCGATCGTCAGGCGCAAATCGGCGATCTGGTGCTGCGAGAAATCAAAGCGCGTCTGCAATTTCTACTTGATGTGGGACTGGATTATTTGACGCTCGATCGTACCGCGATGACGCTTTCGGGCGGCGAGGCCCAGCGCATTCGGTTGGCAACTCAAATCGGGGCAGGTCTGACTGGAGTGCTATATGTTCTCGACGAACCTAGCATCGGACTCCACCAGCGCGACAACGCCCGTCTACTCAACACCCTGACCAAACTGCGGGATCTCGGCAATACGCTGATCGTCGTTGAACACGATGAAGAAACCATTCGGGCGGCGGATTATGTCGTCGATATTGGGCCGGGAGCAGGCGTGCATGGCGGCAAGATTGTCTCTCAGGGCAGTCTGCAAGATATGTTGGATGCTCCAGACTCCCTCACAGGGGCATATTTATCAGGTCGGCGCGTCATTCATACCCCTGGTGAACGGCGAGAAGGCAACGGTCGATCGCTGCAAATTCGTAATGCCCGCCGCAATAATCTGCAAAACATTGATGTCGATATTCCGCTGGGTAAGTTGGTCTGCATTACAGGGGTTTCGGGATCGGGCAAATCGACCCTGGTGAATGAACTCCTGTTTCCGGCGATTCAGCACAATTTTGGGCAAAAGATTCCTCAACCCAAAGAGATGCAGCCTGTGATTGGTTTGAACGCACTGGACAAAGCGATCGTTATTGATCAGTCTCCGATCGGTCGCACGCCTCGCTCCAATCCGGCCACTTACACTGGAGTGTTTGACTACATTCGCGATGTTTTTTGCGAAACGATCGAAGCCAAAGCCAGAGGCTACAAACCGGGACAATTCTCGTTTAACGTCAAAGGCGGCCGCTGTGAAGCCTGTAGTGGGCAAGGCGTAAACGTAATCGAGATGAACTTCTTACCCGATGTCTATGTGCAGTGCGAAGTCTGTAAAGGCGCACGATACAACCGAGAAACCTTGCAGGTAAAATTTAAGGGAAAGTCGATCGCCGATGTCTTAAGCATGACCGTTGAAGAAGCGTCAGAATTCTTTAAAAACATTCCTCAAGCCTCGACTCGACTGCAAACGCTGGCCGATGTCGGTTTGGGATACATGCGGCTCGGTCAAACTGCCCCCACTCTGTCGGGTGGAGAAGCCCAGCGCGTCAAACTCGCCACCGAACTGTCTCGTCGAGCCACAGGCAAAACCCTCTATCTGATCGACGAACCCACGACAGGACTGTCTTTTTACGACGTTCACAAACTGCTTGATGTGGTTCAACGCCTTGCTGACAAGGGCAATTCCGTTTTGGTGATCGAGCATAATTTGGATGTGATTCGTTGCTCCGATTGGGTGATCGATCTGGGGCCAGAAGGAGGCGATCGCGGCGGCGAAATTGTGGCGATCGGTACGCCCGAAGAAGTCGCCCAAAACCCGCGTTCTTATACCGGGTACTATCTCAAGCAGGTGTTAGAGCAATACCCCTCGATCGCAGTGACGACTTGAAGCGGGGTAACTGATGAGGAAAATGTCTAAAGCAGGTTGAAGCAGTATCCAATCATGAGTTAAAGGATATGAAAAGAAAAGGATTTGGGCAATCTCAACCATCGATGCGAAATGCAAAGAAGTTTATGCAAGCGTTTATGGAGCGCATGGTTGAGACTCAGGGAGATCAGACCCAAATCTATCAATTTTTCGAGTCTAACAAAGCAAAGTTGAATGAGGCACTGTTAGAAGCGTTGCCCCTTGTATTTAAAGCACTGACAACAGAGAAGTTGCTGGAATCTCGGAAAAACATTGCCCAATTTTTTCGGGCTTTTGGTGATTTGATTCAGGGCTTTCCTTTGGGCGATCGACTACTAAACCTGGAGTTAAGCATTACAGCTTATCAACTTACGCTAAAAGTTTATACTTGCAAGGCGTTCCCAGAAGATTGGGCAGGAGTGCAAAACAATCTGGGAAGTGCCTACGGTGATCGCATTCGAGGGGATCGGGCTGAGAATCTAGAACAGTCGATCACGGCTTACGAGTTAGCTTTACAGGTTTACACCCGTGAGGCATTCCCGGAAAATTGGGCAATGACGCAAAATAATCTGGGCAATGCTTACAGAGATCGCATCCGAGGGGATCGGACAGAGAATCTAGAACAGTCGATCACGGCTTTCGAGTTAGCTTTACAGGTTTACACCCGTGAGGCATTCCTAGAAAAATGGGCAGGGATGCAAAACAATCTGGGACTTGCTTACAAAGATCGCATCCGAGGGGATCGGACAGAGAATCTAGAACAGTCGATCACGGCTTTCGAGTTAGCTTTACAGGTTTACACCCGTGAGGCATTCCTAGAAAAATGGGCGCAGACGCAGCATAATCTGGCAAACGCCTACAGCGATCGTATTCATGGAGAACAAACTGATGACCTAGAGCGGGCGATCTCGATCTACGAACAAGCCGCCGAAGTCCTCACCCGCGAGGCTTTTCCACACAAGTGGGCAGAAAATCAGGGAGATCTGGCAGAGGCATTGACGAAACGGTCTTCATTGACAAACAACACCAGCGATCTAGATACTGCTGTTGCTCTACTTCAAGAATCATTAGGAGTTTCAGCCCCTGGCAGTCCTGATTTTATTGACTCCCAGTATCGATTGGGGAGTGTCCTTTCCCGTCGCTACGAACACAGCCAAAATTCCAGCGATCTAGAGCAGGCACTGCAAGCTTATAAGACCGCCTTAGACGCGATTAGCCCCGAACATTACGGCAGAAAACAGATTTGGCAGGCTCTACCCACCACTCAATCCATTTTGGGCAGTCGTCTGGTGCGTGAAGGCAAATGGCAAGAAGGACTCCAGCTTTTGCTCAACAGCGTCCGGCAACTCAGCACCGGAGACGATCCTCTAGCTCACGCTAACGCTCTATTCCAAACCGGACGCGCCCACGAAATCCTCGCCGATTGGGATAATGCTCGTCTTTACTATCGAGATGCCCTCCGTCTCTACGACCACCTCAAAAATGAACCAGGCATCGCCAAAAGCCGCGCCGGACTGGGGAGTGTCCTCGTGTCGCAAGGATATTTAAAAAAAGGTCTCGCGGAACTCGATAAAGCACGTGAAATCTATCATCAATTGCAGCAGCCCGACAGAGCGGCGGAGGTGGATAATCTCTATCAAGCTGCACAACGAGCGATAGAACGGCAAACTACTGAGGTGACTGTATGACCACTGCCGACGATATTTTTGATCAGTCATCTAGCAACATTCAGCGCTTAGGACTGAAGGAAATTCCCTTTACCGAAAGCCCCACCGACCTGCGAAGCGAAACCTTGCAGCGCATCTTCACAGGGCGACAAAACGAACTGCGTCAGATATTTAATCTGTTCCAAAGTCGTGAACGTCGCCGAATCCTCGTCTATGGTCGGCTGGGCATTGGCAAAAGTGCCTTTTTGCTAGAAGTATTGTCGGTCTTGCGTCGAAAGCGTCCAAAGATGTTGACGACCTACATCTCCCTCCCCGCAAACCTAGACCTGGCAACCACCGCCCTCATTGCCCTAGCGCGAGAAATGTCAGACGACGATTGGGCACAGCGTCAGCTTTACCAAATGGGCATTCCCACTGATAGGTTATTGAAGGAACGTACTTCTGAAATCAGCGCCAGTATGGGTCTTGGCGCTAAGACTGGTGAAAAAGACCTGCCAATCACCAAACCGCAATATCCTACCGTTAGTCTAGACACCCTGCTAGAACGCGCACAAGAAAAATATCCTCAAGGCGTTCTGATTGCCATTGATGACCTCGATAAGCAAAACCCCAGCACGGTACGCCAACTGATGCACGATGCACAAGGGATGTTAAAAGGACGAGCTTGGTTCATGCTCACAGGACACCCAATGGGCATGACCGGAGATTTGCTAACCAGCGAACGCGGCTTGTTTGACCTGCAACTCAAGCTAGAAGAACTAGATCTGCCCACGACTTACCAAATGCTGATCAACTACCTCAGCAGCGCTCGGATTAACAACAACTGCACCGATCCAAAAGATCCACGTTGTGTTCTGCCCTTCCTCCCAGAGACGGCGAAGCGCTTTTGTGAAGTTTCTCTCGGTAAGCCTCGCCTCTTTAACCGCTTAGGCAACACAGTGCTGTCCACGGCTGCTGATCTTCAGGCAGAGCTAATTACTCCAGACGTACTAGAACAAGGTTTACGGGCGGCTGCCCCAACTCTACGCCAGCAAGCCGCCTTAACTGTGCAAGAAGAACGAGTTCGCACTTTATTATTGCAACGGGGCAGCCTTTCCGATGAGACGATCACGCTCGAAGACCTCGAACAGCTAGGCTTACGAAGCTTTAGTGACATCCTTCCCTTTTTAGAAAGACTGGAAGAAGCCGATCTCGCCCATCAGTTGAATCAGGAAGATGTCAAGGCATTTGCGCCGATTCCATTGCCCCCTAGTGACGATGAGTCGCCTCCAAGCGGACAAAGTTCATCCTAAAGCCATAGAAACGCCGATCGGGATTAGTCGCTAAACTTCAACTAACCCTTACCGCTTGTCCCCATGCTTGAAACTTGGCAGCACGATCGCATTCTCACCAATGGCATCCACCTTCACTATGTCACTCAAGGCGAAGGCCCGTTGATGCTCTTTTTGCATGGCTTTCCTGAATTTTGGTACTCTTGGCGCAAGCAGATTCCTGAATTTGCTCAAGATCACAAGGTCGTCGCTCCAGACTTAAGAGGCTACAACGACAGCGACAAACCGCCTGAGTTAGCTGCTTATGCCATGTCTGAACTGGTGGCCGATGTCAAAGGGCTAATCGAAGGACTGGGCTACGATCGCTGCATTCTCATTGGACACGACTGGGGCGGCGCGATCGCCTGGAATTTTGCGTACGCTCATCCCACAATGGTCGAAAAGCTGATCATTCTCAATCTGCCTCACCCCGCTAAATTTGCCCAGGGACTCAAAACGCCCCAACAGCTTCTTCGCAGCGCCTACATTTTCTTTTTTCAGATTCCCGTATTGCCAGAGGCGCTGATTCAGTTAGGAGATTATCAGGCGATCGCCAGCGTACTTCCGGCAATGTCGGTGAACAAAAATGCCTTTGCTGCGGAAGACATTGAGGCGTACAAAGATGCGTTTGCCAAACGGGGCACCTTGACTTCGGCCCTCAATTACTATCGCAACTCATTTCGGCAAAGGTTGACCCGCGAGGATTGGCGGACTTTGGAAGTCCCAACGCTGATGATTTGGGGCGAAGACGATGCCGCCTTGGGCAAAGAATTGACCTACGGCACTGATAAATATGTGAATGACTTTCAGATTAAATACATTCCCAATTGTGGGCACTGGGTACAACAAGAAAAACCGCAGCTTGTGAATGATTATATTCGTGAGTTTATTAGCGGTTAGCCTCAACTAAACAGACATTTCAAAGCAGTAAAAATGGGTAGCGGATTTCGTTAAAAATCACCCACTACCCACAACAATTTGCGCTGATCTACCTATTCACAGACTGTTTCATCGACTCTTCGTTATGGAGCCAAAACTAGCGATCGCGCTTCACCTTCCTCAATTGCCGAATCCTCAAGAATCTCAAACACTCGCTCCATTCCGGTCAGTTCTAACAACATTTTGACCTGCTCATTGACTCCGGTGAGAAACAGATTTTTTTGAGCCGATCGTACCCGTTTGAACGCCATAACCAGCGCCATCAGCCCAGTGCTGCTCATAAATTTGACTTCTGAGAAATCAACCAGCAAAACATTGGCTTCAGACTGAACTGCCCCATCAATCTGGTGGTGAAACTGGGCGATCGAGGCATCATCGAGGGATTGAGGAAAATTGATAGTTTTTGTTGAGAAGTCCATATACCTTTACCTAACGACAAAGCTAACTATTGAATGAAGCAAGTCTACTACTGGTAGATCAAGAGCACGTTAAGCGCTGCGAGTACAGGCAGAAAATATTATTCGTATCTTTGCAGGTTCATTCAAAAAAGATTGATAGCTAGTTAACAAAATCGATCGTAGAAATGAAAGTTGGAATGAATTGGCTGGCTAAATACGCTTGCATACGCAGATTATTCTGAATCGCCTCAATACTCATCTGCCGCAGGAAGGAACCCCCCGTCAAATAGATGCCATTTAGCATAGAGTGATTGAGGCGCTTGCTTTGTAGATCACCCTTAATTCACCTCAAACTTAACCCCTAATTTTTATGAATCGAGCTTTATTGTTAGTCAATCGTCACGCTCGCAAAGGACAACAGCAGCTAGAAGCGGCGATCGCTCAGTTGCAGGCGTTAGGATTGGTGCTGATCGAAGAACCGACTGATCACCCTGACCATCTACCTGACGTGATTCGGCAGTATCGCGATCGCGTGGATTTGGTGATCGTAGGGGGCGGGGATGGCACTCTGAATGCAGCCGTCCAGGGGTTAGTCGAGACTCCGCTGCCATTGGGAATCTTGCCGCTGGGCACCGCAAACGATCTCGCCCGGACGTTAGGAATTCCGGCAACGCTACCCGAAGCCTGTCAAATTATCGCTAGGGGCAAGGTACAAAAAATTGATTTGGGCTGGGTGAATGGGCGATATTTCTTCAACGTGGCCAGCCTGGGGTTGAGCGTGCAGATTACCCGCAAGCTGACCAAAGAGGCAAAAAAACGTTGGGGAGTTCTCGCCTATGCAGCGACGGCGATGCAGGTCTTATGGGAGAGTCGGCGATTTCATGCAGAAATTCAGACAGAGGGGCGATCGGAAAAAATTCGCACAGTCCAAATCGCGGTAGGAAATGGGCGATATTACGGTGGCGGAATGGCTGTGGCGGAAGATGCGGCGATCGACGATCAGCGACTCGACCTCTACAGTTTAGAAATTCGGCACTGGTGGCAAATGTTGGCGGTGTTGCCTGCGATGCGACGAGGGAATCACGGAGTCACCCCCTGGGTACAAACCTGGCAGGGCAAAGAGTTCCATGTTTACACTCGCCGCCCGCGCGACATTAACACCGATGGAGATATTACGACCTCAACGCCTGCCCACTTTCGAGTCATGCCCAAAGCGCTCTCGGTGTTGGTGCCGTAGGAGTGAAGTTCTCCTTCATCCCTTCTAAATCACCCTCCCATTCCGGGGATCAGGCTACCGCTCAAGCGTTTGAGAGCACGGGTGGCCACGTCAGCGTAGCGCAGTTCACCACACATAATTTTGCCCAGTCGATCGGTCGCGGTGGGGCGTTTGACCCCTACTTTGTAGCCGATGCCAGGAACGCGGTAAAACACGCCTGCTAGACGCTGGGCCCAAACCATATCAACGCCCCATTCTTTTTGAATCACCTCGGTGTAATTTGCTAGAGCAGCCCGATCGCCAGACAACGATTGGTCGATCGCCTCGGCCGCTTTCATGCCGCTAAACATCGAAGGACGAATTCCCTCACCTGTAAAGGGATCAACGACACAGGCGGTTTCTCCAGCCAGCAGCGCGTTTTGGGCGTGGAGTTTTTGGTCGCCATCCCACAGACAAATTGGATGCAGGTGAACCTGGCTACTTCTGCCATCGATGCCCGCGAGGGACGCATACTCTGCTAGGTCAGCTTTGAGATCTTCGTGATCGCCGCCTCTAAAGGTGCTGGTGCCGATCGAGTAGCCGTCTGATTTTGGTAAATTCCAGATAAAGCCATTCTTGACAATACCAAAGTCAAATTGGGCGCGATCGTCCTGGTTGGGCTTTGGAGCCTCCATTACAGCCCCCATGCGGGTTTTGCGTTCTTTGAATCCGAGCCATTTTGCCATTGGCCCTTTGGCTCCATCCGCCGCGATTAGATATCGAGCTTCGACGGGGCCGTTAGAGGTGTTGACTTGCCAGTGGTCGCCCTGAAACGAGATGCCCGTCACAGAGGTTTGATCCCGCAGTTCGGCTCCTTGTTTTTGAGCTTGTTGAATCAGAAAGTGGTCAAAGACTTCGCGGCGCACCATCCACATCGGTTCAGGTGTTTTGAGGGTGGCATCAACCGGATCGCCCAACTTCCAGGTGTAGCGGATCGCCTCTACTTTGAGCGAGATGGCAGGCGAAAAGTCAAAATCAAACCATTGAGCGATCGCAGGAGATACGCCACCACTGCAAGCTTTGTATCGGGGCAGCGCCTCTTTTTCTAGAATGAGTACCGATCGTCCACGCTTTGCTAAATGATAAGCGGCAGTTCCTCCAGCGGGCCCGGCTCCTACGACAACACAATCAAACATAAAGCTAAAAATCTCACTTCTAACAACAGTAGAGTCTGAATGGCTATTCAAATATTTGAGCAAATATCCGAACAGTTCAGTCGATCCTCACAGAGAGTTTGCACGAATCTACGAATCTTATCGAAAGAATCTTGGTTATTCTCTCCCGCATCCCTTAAAGAAGTTGACCACTCCAAAATTTCCTTAAAGAACCATTGAACTGCGTTGAATTTTAACAAAGTTGTGACTGATTTCCTGCAAATCTCGTGAATCCTACTGAGCAAAGTTCTAGCTCAGGCTGCGTAAAAACCACAGAGCATTTAATCTTAAGCAGTTAAGGCTAGACAGACGCTAATTCAACACTTTTGGAAAAAGCAATCTGGGGATCAGGGCGCGATCGCCCTCTCTCTAAACGACTGCTGACTTTAATAGGGCGAGTTTTGTCCGTGTCTACTGATTTGATCTGCAAACAGAAGATTTTTTCTGGCTCAAAGTAAGGGTTAAAGCTGCTTCAACTTAGCGAGTTGCACGGAATACAAAGTTTTGATGTAGAGATAGCATGTTTTTATAAAAATTCAATGAGCTAGATCAACGTCTACTTAATGAATTGAATGAAAAAGATGGGCGTGAAGGAGATTAAGGCTGTGATCTGGCAAGTTTGCATTCGCTACTCTAATGGTTCTGAACGGGTTCTGCGGAGCTATCGCGATCGAGAGATTGCTTTACGCTACATTGATGCGCTGTATGCAGATGGCTATCCGTTGCACCTGGCTTACATTGCGCGACCGTTTCGAGTACAGGCGGCCTAATCGAGAGAAGTGCTCGAACGACTGATTTTCACCACTGAGAGTAAATGTTAACAAATAATACATTTACCGGAATCTAAGCAAAACTACTGGAATACCAAAGGAGGCCATCAACACTCATCCCTCACCGATATGTTACGCAATTATTTCCAGGAGTTTTGGCAGGACAGCTACGATTTTTGGTACGAATTGTATTTAGGATTAACCAAAAATCCGCGATGGTTGCTGATGAGAAATCTGGGGCGATTTGGGATAGTACGATCGCTGCTACATGCCCGGTTCAAAAACGATCGGGAAGCTAATTGTGAGTTAAAAGGGGGGTCTGTGTTTAGTGAAATTGACCTCCCACAAGTCATCAAATCGCTTGAAACAGAGAGTCTATACTTAGGAATTAATTTGCCTGGAAATCTGGTGCAAGAGATTTTAGCGTTTGCGAAGTCTGAAGTTTGTTATGGCGATCGCAAACCTAATCTTGGCTTTTATTATCTTCAAAAAGAACAGGCGCAGCGTCAGTATGGTAAGTCTTTTGTCACGGCTAACTATTTCAACACGGCTGAGACTTGTCCGGCGATTGCGACCTTAATTCATGACCCGACTTTGTTAGCGATCGCAGCGGCCTATTTAGGCGTTAAGCCTGTCCATGTGAGCACTCGACTGTGGTGGAGTCTGGCAACGGAGGCTTCAGGGCACGATCGCCGCAAAGCAGCCCAAATGTTTCACTATGATTTGGATGACTATCGTTTCTTAAAGTTCTTTTTTTATTTAACGAACGTTGATCTTTCAACCGGCCCTCATATTTGTGTTTTAGGAAGCCATCGACGCAAAAAATTTAGGCATGAATTGTTTCGCAAGCGGTTTTCTGATGCAGCAATTTTGCAACACTACGCCTCTGAAAAAGTAGTCAAGATCTGTGGAAGCGCAGGGTTTGGATTTGTAGAAGACACCCTGTGTTTTCATAAAGGAGAGCCACCGTTAACCAGCGATCGCTTGATGCTACAGATCGAGTACGCCACCTATGATTACGGAATGCAGCACGACTATTTGGAGCGATCAACCTCTGCACAGGTAATCAGCAATGTGGGACTATCCTGAAGGCATTAATTGTCTAATAGAGTGTAAGTTATTCGGCTTAACACAATATAGATCAATGTAGATTATCCAATTTCTACAATCGACTTCGCCGTGGCTAATTTCTCTGCACTTTTTTGCATTTGTTGAATGTCGAATGGTGACCAGTCGCGGGGCGATCGACAATGATGAGCAACCAACAAGCCCCAGAGTCCTTTCGCTGTCACAACAGGAACCACGAGATTAGCCCGGACGTTCATCCCGCGCAAAAAGTCTTTATGACACTCCGCGATCGATTCGATTTCAATGTCAGCAATTGCTCGAACTCGTCCCGCTTCATACATCGCTGCGTAGTCGCCGTTAAAGCACTCATCAGGGCCCGTTTCACCCAAAATCGAATATCGGTCAGAACTCAATGACTCAAAGGTGACACGCCCCTTCCACTGGCGATAAAAGTAGTACAACACTAAGCGATCGGTTTCCAGGTCAGTTCTAAGCTGTTGTACCGTTTGCCGAACCAGATCATCGCGTTCCAAAACTCCAGTGATTCGCGTCATGATTCTCGTCAGGCTGCGATCGTCGGAGGGCAGGCGATCGAGATTAAATGAGCTATTTTCTTCAGTCACTACTCTCAAAATTAACGTTTGACTATTTTATAAGATCTATCTTTAGCCTTCTTGCTTCTTTTGGAAGAATTAAGCCTGTATCGTTCTTTACAACTTGACGAAGACCTTGAGGGCAAAGCTTTCTCACTAAAGGTCGATTCAAAAGAGTGGGAGATTTGACAAACTTAAAATTGTAAAAATTGTGGCGGTAGGGGATAAGCAAACAATGATTCAGCCGTGGATGGTCATTGGAGCGGTAACTTTCTTAGTGTCGCTGGGTGGGTTCTTGATTCGATCGCGTCAGGATCTACGGTGGGCAAAGCGGCTCGATCGCCCCGATTGGCTTGTGTTTGAACCTGCGATTCCAGTGATTTGGACAATCATTTTTGTCTGTGGTGCCTGGTCAGCAACGATCGTTTGGCAACATGACCCCAATAGCTTGAAAACCTGGGTGTTGATGGGATTCTATTTACTTTTAGAAATCACAACCGTTGCTTACATTCCGCTTACTTTGAGACTTCGTAGTTTGGCGGTGGGGACTGCTCTGGGAGGACTGGGGCTGATGTTTGGTCTAGTTTTGAGCGTGATTATTTGGTCAATTTCTCACTCTGCCACCTTTTTGCTAATTCCCTATTTGCTGTGGAGTCCGATTGGCACCTATACTACACGAGAAATGATTGATCTCAACCCTGAAGCGGTTTAACCAGAGCGTGATAGGAAGTTTGTGATTTGTTGCTCTTCGGTCTTGACTCTCTAGAGTTGCTATAGTGGCTTCTGGCTGAGTTGATTGGGGGAGGTTAGTGTGCGGCACGTTATCAGGATTGCGATCGGGATAGTGCTCGTCTTCATGTTGACCGCTATTTCTAGCGTCAATGCACAAAGTCCGATTCCGATTCCTAAAATAGAACTCCCCAGATTAACCAATTCATCGGGTGTTAGTAGTACTGAACTTGATCGAGGAACGGTCAGACTGGATGGAAGAAGACTGTTTACGATCGCGGCCCCTGCGGTCAGTGGGAAATCTCAGCAGAATGGCACAACGCCGCTTCAGGAAAGGGTTCAGACGATTGAGACAACATTGCATCGGATGGTCGATCGTGGGTTTGATGCCAATCAGTTGCAGGTGAAATCAGAGATCGAAGCACAAAGTAACCTGCCTGTAATTTCTGTAAACGGTCAGTATTTAATGACGGTGACGACTCTAGATGCTCAGACGCAAGGAGTAGAGCCTGCGGTCTATGCGGATGAGTTGACGCGAATTTTGCGAGAAGAATTGCTTCGCTCAAGACAAGAACGACAGCCTGAATCACTGGTTAAACAAGGACTGGTGGCTGCGGGAGCCGTCCTAGCAATGTTGATTAGCAGTCGTCTTTTAGCCCGATGGCAGCGTCGAATCAAAGCGCAACAAGACCGCACTCAGGCAGAAATTCCGGCCGATCCGATCGTTTCGGCCAACACCCCACAAACTGCAAACCTCACCACTCAGCAAACCGTCCGGCAGCAATTTGTCAAACGCCAGCAGCGAAATCTCAAAGATGCTCAGAGACGGCTGATTCAGCTTGTGCAAGTGGCGATCTGGGCGGCGGGCGGCTTTACGATTTTGGGTTTATTTCCTTATAGTCGTTGGTTACAGCCGATCGTGCTTTCGGCTCCGCTCAAAATTTTTGGCATTATCGCAGCAACTTATTTAGCGATTCGGCTGGGTGATGTTTTGATCGATCGCTTCTTTAGTGTTTTAGAAGATGGTGAGTTTATCTCTCCCGAAGATTCTCAGCGATTAGCTTTGCGATTTTCTACGTTTTCGCGAGTGGTTAAAAGTTTGTCCGCGCTCGTTCTTCTTTCGATTGGTGTTTTGACGGCTCTTTCGATTGCTGGGATCGAAGTCATGCCATTGTTAGCAGGTGCTGGAATCATTGGCTTAGGTATTTCACTCGCGTCTCAAAACTTAATTAAGGATGTGATTAACGGATTTCTAATTTTGATGGAAGATCAGTATGCTGTTGGTGATGTGATTCAGGTTGGTAAAGCTTCTGGATTAGTGGAATCAATGAATTTACGCATTACTCAGCTTCGCAATGCAGAAGGACGGTTGATTACCATTCCCAATAGTGCTATCACGATTGTTGAAAATCTTTCTAAAGACTGGTCACGAGTGGATCTGGCGATCGTGATTTCCTACAGCACTAATTTGGATGATGCGATCGCGGCGATCGAAAAAGTGGGTCAAGACATGAGTCGTGATCCGGCCTGGAAGACTCAGATTTTGGAGCCGCCTGAAGTCCTGGGTGCAGATGATCTGGATAGTACCGGTGTGACTCTGCGCGTCTGGATTAAAACACAACCGCTTCAACAATGGAAAGTAGGGCGTGAATATCGACGGCGGCTAAAATTTGCATTAGACGAAGAGGGAATCGAGATCGGCGTGCCTCAGCAGGCCTTTTCGGTGAAGGGATCGCTGGATGAAAAAGCCTTTGAAGGCAACAGTAACAAACCCAGTTCTCATCGGTAATTGAATGTTACCCAATCAGTTGCTTTTTAAGAGATTTCAAAAATTCTAAAGCCTTCTGGATGAGTGACTGAATCATCTTCTTGATCTGCTTCCATAGCTTCAGCAGGATGTGTTCAGAACCGATGTCATATTGCCATAGTAAAACGCCTGGAATGGAAGGGGTAGCGATCGACAGTTGATCGATATCTTCAAGTTCGACCACAAAATTGAGCGGTTGCCAGACTGTAACCCATTGACGTTTGAATAAGTGCCATTTGTTATTAGACACCTGCATCGCTTTGGGGGGAGTTATTTGAAGTTCAATTGTCTGCAAGCTGCCAGGAAGCCCTCTGGATGGAATTTCAACGATCGCTCCCAAAGGCAATTGATTTTGTCTCAATTCAGAAGTCCAGACCCATCCGGTTTCAGCATTTTTGCAATAAAGTTTAATTCTACGCAGCGTATTTCCCTGGTTTTGAATGCGGATTACAAATTGTCCTGTTTGCATACTCACTTGTCCTAACACAGTCATCAGTTCTGCGGTCAGCAAGTAAACAGGAGCCAATTGAATATGTAAATCTGTTTGTAAAACCAGGCTATAGTCATTATGAGAACGAGCATAAAGCGGCAGTGTATAGTTGCCAGCGATCGCCGTAAAGGGAGGAACAACCTGTAATTGCACAGCCCCGATCGCGCCAGGATTGAGATTCATATCAGTATGCGCGATTGGTAAATTAACAGCAAATAAACTATCCAATTTTTCTAATACATAAAACCAGGCTTGATGCTCAGACGCACAGCTTAACCAAAACTGATCGACTCGATTGGAGCGGTTATTGACGATCGCCTGTAGCCTCACAGATTCATCGATCGGAATCGGCATTGGAGCTTCTGGGCGCGTCTCAGGCTGCAACACCAATAACGGACGACCCACTCCCACATCTGCGGGCTTGATAAAGGGTAAAACTTGCAGTTTGATTGAGTAGTCGATCGGCGTTAAGTCGGCATAGTGATCGGGCGCATCAATCACCAGCGTATAGTCGTAAATATCGGGTAGCGTGTCAGCAGGAATGTGGAACTTAAAGACCACTTGACTACTGCGATCGCGATGAAGGGCAAGCTGCTGTTTTGGGTTAGTACACCACGATCGAACCTTCTTAGAACTGCCCCCGTCGTAAATGTCAATTTCAATCAGCGCCCCTGGGTCTTCACGAGTAGCCGTCTGAAGTTTAGAGCCGTTTTTACGCAGACGGGTCGCGGCAGATTTACCCTGGTTGCTGATCGTAGCGTGGAGCATAAAACCGTTCTCGTCCCCAGCCCTCACCTGCGTTAACCCAGAAGGATTGAGGATGATCTTAAGCGGACTGCTGAGTGCTTGTTCTTTATACTCTCTACTGACAGCCATAGTGATTTTTGAGCAGATTAGCTCGGTAACTTGTTGATTCGTTTGAGCAGAATTTTTGTATCATCGCTAGCGATCGCGATCAGAAGATTTTTTCTCAAAACCTTGATGTCAAGGCTATTAATTTTTTCACCTCGTCTAGATTCTCCAACCAACTGACCTTGTGTTAGCGCTTTATTACGTTTGCCGTCGATCGCCAGAAACCAAAGTAAAACTTTTCCATCATCTCCGCCACTCACCAGATATCGACCATCCCCACTCAGCTTTACGGCTCGAATCGGTTGGTAATTGTGTCCATCTTGCCATTCCTCAACGGGTTGAAGTTTGTCAAGTGGCTGGCGATCGTGCTTGTTTTCCGGTTCATTCAGATAATCTTTGAGATTCCATAATCGAATCCAGCCTTCGCTATCGCTGGTGACTAAGAGATCAGGATTAAACTCGGCAGCATCTGAACATAAAATAAATTGAGTCTGATCATTTTTAGACGGGTAAGCGATGTTATTTACTGTACTTTTAGCATTACCGCTCCGATGATTTAGATAGTTTTTTAGATTCCATAATCGGATCGAATCTTCGTTATCGTTATTGACCAAAAGATAAGAATTCAATTTAGTGCCATCTGAGTTAAGAATGGATTCAATTTGATCATTTCTAGACAAATAATCTGTGCTAACTGATGTATCTTTAAGACTATCTTTGTCGCGATCTAAGTAACTTTCCTTCAACAAATTCCAAATCACCAACTGATTGTCTTGTCCTGCAACCACAAGGTTTTGACTTGACCGACCGATTAGCTGAATTGTGTAAACTGCGAAATCAAATTTACGTTGGCGAATCGGTTTCTGTTGCGGTTCAATCAGACTAACCTGATCACCTTTCTCAACGATATCATCAACACTCCACTGTGACACCCAGCCACTACTATAACCAGCAAATAATGAACGCGAATCTCTGGCAAACTCCAATGCTAAAACTCGCCCCACGCCCCGCTGCATCAACGATTGAAGGGGATCGCGATAGCCCTTTAGCAACGCATTCCAAAGTTGAATTTCGCCTTGATCTAGCCCGATCGCTACCCTGTCATTTTCTACAGGGCGATAACTCAAAGCGCTGATCGGCTGCCCAACATTTACCGAACCGCCCGTCGGAAAAAGTCGATTAAAGAAAATTCGCCAACTGCGAACCGTGCGATCGGTAGACCCACTCATTAAGCGATCGACCATGCCATTAAACCGCACCACTTGAATCGGCGCAGCATGACGAAACAATCGCAAATAGCTATCTCGCAACAAAATAAGCAGCATCGCTGCCAACACCAGCAATAGCAAAAGGGTCGTATTGTTAACCAGCAGCCAAAACACGCCAGCAAACACAATCAACGCCGCGATCGCCTGCATCCACAGCGGCAAAATTGGTGCCACCAATAGCTGAAGAATTTGGCGATCGTTTTGCACATCGATTCGACGATCTGGGGCACTGGGTAAAGCGGCGATCGTGACAGTCATTTCGATCAGTCGTTGTTGTGCCAAACCTACCAAAGGACGCTGTGCCTTTGCAAACAGATAGAGGCTGCGACGCTCCCCAGGCTTGAGATCGACCCCGTTAATGAGGAAACCTAGCCACAGAGGTTCAGGAACGTCCCAACGGGTATCGAGGGTGAGTTTTCGCCGATCGTCGCTGGCAATGTTGAAACTAAGTTTTTGTGAAAGATTGCTCTTGTTTTGCATCTGAAAGCCAAAAGTGGCGATCGTGGTTTGAGCAAAAATCGGTTTGGAGCCAGCCGACGGAACCTGCTGCTTGGGATTATCACAGCTAACCTGCATAAATCCAACAGGCAACACGCGCACAACTCCTTGATCGAGGCTACTTTCTATGCGCTGAAGTGCCTGACCGTGAGGGTGAGTGGCTGCGATCGTAAATGCATAATCCTGGCTAACTGGCGGCTGAATTTGGGAATTGGAGTCGATCGCTTGAGGCAACTGACAGGTAAAAACTCGCTCGACCTGTTCACCACCAAAAACTTTGAGATTAAGGATCGTTCCGTTGAGCCAGACGACTTCAGATTTGAGCATCAGCGTCAGGTCGATCGTCCCTTGAAAATCCGTGTAAACCTGGACTGGAATTTGCAGCGTTTCTCCAGGTCGAGCCACAAAGGTTTGTACAGGTAGCAAAATTTTAACTGGAATGGGCAGATTGCCGGGTTGAATCTCGACTTTTAGATCAACTTTTTCTCTGGCTTTGTCCGCCGTATCTGTTGAAGAAACTAGAATCTGAACATCCATCAAACCAGAGAAACCAGGCTTAGGAGTGCGATTGATTTCGACCTGAAATTTGGTGCGATCGCCCGGCGGAATTTTGCTGCTAACGATGGGAGTTACTCGATACCAGCTATAACTTGGATTCACGCCTGCTGCTCTCAATTCCAGTTGAAAACTCGCCAGGTTTTTTTGTCCATGATTAGTCACCGTCACCTCAAAAGTAGAGGTCTGAGGAGGGACAAACATATGCTCTTTGGGAGCTTGAACTTGGATGCGAGATCTAGACATAGAGAGAAGGTAATTTACGCAAAGTGAGTGAACTGCTTTGTAAGAATTAAGTTTATGAATCTTATGGATCAAGCTGCTTTGTGCGGTCGATTAGCCCCTGGTGGAGCAGTTTTTGGCTTTCCCTCGTTTGTTTATAAATCTCATCGACTTCGTTGCGATTTTGTCTCAGGGAAACCACATCATCAACTAGCTGACCGTTGAGAGTTTCAATCACCATTGCCATGTCTACAAATTTGTCAGCAAAAGCACCCATTTCATTTTCGCGTTTTGTCAATTCGATTAATTCAGGTTCAAATTTTTCTTTTTTGCGTTCTTCTTGCTGTTTTTTAAAATTTTCCTCATCAATCGCTGCGTATTGCTCAACATTTTGCAAGCTGGTTTTTCTAACGTCATCTGCTGCATTTAACAAAAGGTCGATCGGCGTGAGCACCCATTTGAGAACTGCCCATCCCATCAGAATGATCGAAGCCACTAAAAACAGAATATAAAAGGCGTTGTTATTGGTGTTAACTTTTCCTGTGAAATAGGAAGCAGGCATCACTACTACAATTAACCAATTTAGCCCTTGAATATCTTTTAGCTGTAAGGGAACCACTTGAGCAATTTGTTTCTCACCATCAGCCGTAAATCGTAAAGTTGGTAATTTGATGTTTGCACATTGATTTACAGGTTGATTTACAGGTTGATTTACACTTTGGTTCTCAGCCGTGTTTTGGATGGGTTGTTCTGAGAATAAATTTTTAACAAGCTGATCGTGACTTTCGTTCAGTTTTAGCAGTCGATTTCTTTCGCCTTTTCCTCCCAAATGTGTTGCAAAATCTGAGCTTGCGATGACTTCTTGAGTGATACAGTTAATGATGTAAGTTCGGTTGACTTTTGCATCTCCTAGCTTGAGTGTTGCGAGTAATTGGCTGATCTCATCCGGAGTTCGATCGACTCCAAAAACACCCATAATCGTGTTGTCACTTTTTTTAACAACAGGGACTACCAGCGTCATCACTAGATCCGTCAAAGCATTCTCGTGTTTGTTGGCATCTTCGTAGAATCCTGTCCAGGCGGGTTGACGCTTATCGGCTGCAAACTCATACCAGGGACGCTTGAGGGGGTCGATCGCTTCCAATTCACTGTCACGTCGCTGACCCAATTTTTCGCCCACCTGATTCAACTCATAACGCGACCACTTTTTCTCTTTTCCGTCAGGATTGCGTAAATGAAGAGCCGTTTGATTCCTATTGTGATCAACGACGATCGCCGCTCCCTTAGTATTCGTCAGAAACAACACATTGACCGAATCATCTCGTAGCACTTGATTCCACAAAAACGGGGTGAGCGGCTCTAAATCAGAAGTGGTTGCCAAACTTTGAATGGTCGTCGTCAGTGTTTCTGATTTGGCATCGCTACTCTGCAAAATTGACGTAATGGCGGTTGCCGCTTGTCTCGGTTCGCCTAGATAGACTTGCACCCGCTGCTCAATGCTCTCAGTGACGGATTGACTTAACTGATTAGCCAGTTGATCCACCGCTTCCTTTTCCTTGAAGGTCGATCGCCAAATGAGTAACCCAGTTGCCACCACTTGGATCACCAAAAATACTTTAATGATGCGTCGAATAGAAGCCATTGTTATCCAGCCGTTGGGTTTAATAACTGCGTCATTTGCTTTCTACGATGGGCAAAATAGAGAATGTTAATGCCCATCTCTTGAGCCGTCCGAATGGTCTCTCGTGGGAGCAGCGATCGAGGATCAACTCCCCAGGCTGAAGACAGATTACCTAAAACAAAAACAATGCCGCCACCAACCAAAATCTTGATCGGTTGTCCTTCAATAACAGGCAAAGCAGAAAAGAGAAAAGGCTGCGATCGTAGGGGATGATCCGGCTGTTGGATCAAGTTTTCCAGATCCTCTAAAGGCTGATTGAGTTGAGTTTCAGCCAGGTCTTTGAAATCGTAACAAAACTCGTCGATCGCTCGTTTCAGCTTTGATTGAACTGCGTTAAGGGATTCCTGAAGTTGATTTTGAATGGTTTGATATTCTTGAATTTTAGCGGTGTTTTTTGTGGAGATTAATGAATCGATCGTGGTTTCTGATTGAGCGATCGCAACCTGCAATTCTTGTTGTAAGTTAATTAGTTCTTCAATCTTCTGACCAATCTCTGTTTCTTTGAGAGAGGCTTCGACTAAAAGCACACCTCCTGTTAACAGGTATTGTTTTAGTTCATCTTGAACGGATTCTATAAGTGATTCTGTAGCAGTCATTCTGAAATAAATTAAGTCATACTTTAAGAGTTCTTTTAGAAGTTCTGATAGCTGTACACTCAGCTTTTGATCCAGCGCTGCCTCTAACGAATTAGCTGTTTTATCCGAAAGTCGGCTGATTAGCTGGCGAATATTATTTTGCGTTGACAGATCTGATCGTCCCTGAATCACTTCTGAGAGTTGCTCCATTAACTGGAGCATGTTGCTTCGCGTTTTAGGATCAACCGTTTCTTGTTGGGTGATCAGTTTGTTTAGTAATTCTAAAACCTGCGCTCCTGGATTATTAACTGGTTTTAAGGAAACAATATTTTCAGGTTCTCGGCTTAGATTGATTTGAGAGATTTGTTTGGCTGCGATCGCTGGATAGAGCGCCTCCACCGATCGTAAAAGTGAAGAAAGGCGGGCCTCATCTTGATCGCGCTGTTCTCGTTTGGACTGATCATAAAAGGCTTGAGCAACCTGTACAACGGCTTGAGGACGCGATCGCGCCTGCACTCGGTAGCTAAAATCTAGCGTGTTGTCACCGGGCGCAAAAACATTGAGGGGATGACTGAGCCGAAGCACTCCATTCTCAGGTTTGAACCGCATCCGACATAGTTCAACTTCTCCGTCGATCGGCGGCTGATCTTTTTCATAAATTCTTGCTTGCTCAATGACCACACCATCGAGTGAAGATTTAGGATGTTCTTGTGCAATGAATTCATCTGGATTGACATAACTGATCACTAAGTATTCAGTTAGCGTTTCACGATTTGTTTGCCCTGCGATTCTAAAAACTTCTGGTTTAGCTAGAACCATAAAGTTACCAAATGTATCGATCGCCATGCCTGGTTGTATCTCTACCCAAGGACTACTTTTATACTGCTCTTCTACATCTTTCGGTGCTGAAATGATTCTCACACCCAATCCTGAGATGATTCCCGATTGATTGAATGCTTGATGGTGAGCGTCTTGTCGCCGTCGGTGATAATCGTGTGCTACATTCCAGCGATCGGCATCTATTGGCAGACCGTCTTTGACGTAAAGCCGCTTAAAGAGATTGATTGGCGAAGACCAGGGTTGAGTCATTGTTCTACTAGATTCTTAGGCGAGCAGGGATCAACAGAGTGAATCACATGAGTGTTAACAGGATGAATAAAAAGGTCATAGGTGCAGAAAGCGGGCTTTTCCTGTTCGATTACCTGACGAACCAAGGATTCGTTAATTTGACCCGTATTATCACAGCGCAAATGCACCACAAAATGATAAGGATTCCCCTCGCCTAGAAGATTCTTCAAACCAATGCAACCGCCAATCACAAATCCCTGGCTACGATCGGTCTGAATACTAATATGTTTTTTAGGTTCGTCTTCTGCACGGGTCAAGTGATCATCTAGCGGTAATTTTGTGACTAGATGCAGATAGAGCCGCAACCCTCGACGAGTGCCCCGCCAGCGATAAAGCTCAATGGCCTGCCGAATCAGTCGTCTTTGCTGTTCTGGATCAAACGGAATGTCAAACGACCAACCGACCCAGTGAGCCAGAAACGGCAGCATCGCATCGGGTGCAGTTAAGGGGTCAAGGTAAGCCCAAAGCGTGTCTAGAGTCTGGACAGACGGTTCAAAGGCTTCCTCAAATATCATGAGCAAGCGATTCACTAAATCAATTTCCTGGTAGATTTCAGGTAAGAAATCCAGGTACAGACTGCGACGATCGCTCCCATGCGCGATAGCAGCATCATGAACGAAAATTGATTGAGTATCGACTGCAAGATTCATGTGAGTTTTAGCATTGCATAAAGTGATTTGGATCGATTCATTCAGCTTCGATCGTACTGATGTAGTGATCTGATTGCAGTTTCGCGTCGCTCCACGAGAAAATTAGTCCATCACCGGGATTGACAAAGCTTTTGTGAGTGGGAACCGTCGAAGCCCAGGAACCATCTTGTTTCCGATGTAGTTCAAACAGTTGCACCTCATTCACATAGCGGATTCCAGGCTCTTTTTGTAGCAGTCTGACAATATCAGAAGCGTAAACGGGTCGCCCAAACGTCCAGCCTTTACCATTCGTGCCGCCGACGATCGGATTGAGAAACTCATAGAGAACTCGTTTTAAGCGATCGCGAATCTTTTCGTGATCTTTGTAGTATTCTGGTTCGAGTGCAACTTCTGTTTCAACCGTGATTCCGACATAGGTTGGATCAATAAACTCTATTCCGATTCCTGGCATCAATCGATCGTGTAAATAATCTTTCACTCGCTCCTTAAGTTTGTCGTCTGGAATGTATAAATCAGGCTTTCCTTTTCCTTGTGCGATTGCGTCTGGGTCAACCCACGGCACGATTAACAAATGCATCATTCCAGGTTTAATCGACATCGCTCGGACATGTGCAATCGCGCCACCACCCGCTTCCAGGGTTAGCGTTTCAAAATCTTCTTTCGTCACGGCTCGATCGCGAGTTCGCAGCGTTTTCGGAACTTTGATTACGGCTTCATCAATCGATTCCGCATCCGTTCCATTGCGAGCGATCGTTGCATTGTTCACACTGGCGACATAGGGAAAAGCAGACTTAAGAATTGTGATTGTTCCGGCTGCAACATTCCCTTTGTGTCCGCCTCCAGTGCGATAAGTCATGAGGATTTCAGCCCCTTTGACGGGAATGCATCCATACTGACGATCGAGCTTTGGTCGCAAATCCGATTGTCGAATTGGATCTTTGAGCGCACCGTTTATTTGCATCGTATCTTGTCTTTGCTGTAGCTGATCGCGCTGAAATTGTTCTTGTAATTTTTCGATATAAGATTTTGTTTGCTGTTGCAATTGAGCAGGTTCTCGAATCAGCGGCCCAAACTGGACAATTCCGGTAATTGCATCCACAGTGTAATGAAAACTATCAGCCGAAGAATTGCCAAAATCTTGAACTTCTTCCCAAGTTTGGCGTTCTCCAGTAGGCAGTTTCACTTGAATATGTTCTGACGAACTTCTCGGTAAAACAGGCGTGCGCTGAAGCTGAAAAGTTTGCCCTGCATTACCATCACTAATTCCCAAAATTTCATCTTCTACTAAGACACTTTGCGAGGTTCCGATCGTTCCTCCAATCGATCGCGCACTGATGCCCACAATTCGCGGCGATCGATGATAAACAAACTGACCGCTTCTCGGCGCAATATGAACACAGCGCAGCCAGTAGCCTTTATAGGGGGTTTCGGCATTCGGGGACTCAGTGACCATCCAGCGAGGCGGCGTGTGCAAAATGATGTCAGCTTCTGCGACCCCTTGCGGGCCACTCGAAGAGATCGTACCCTCGACTTTTGAGGCATTGTGAAAGCTAAATCCTTCGGTCTGATCATCCGTTTCTTTGAGTAAAACGGGCACCCATTTCTCGCCGTCCCAGGCTTCCCACTGACGAGGCGGATTTTGAGGAATAATCCCTGTACTCTGTGCAACTTCGCCGCGAAACGTCAGCACAATCACATTGCCCGCCAGCGGCTCATCTTCGCGCAAGACCAGATAAAAGCAACTTTCAACGATCGGCAACAGCGCCGTGTGAGGAACATTCCCATTGGGCGAATCCACCTGCACCCCTGGAAACAGCGGGCTTGCAACCACATTCTCCCAGGCACCCAGATCGGTTCGTCGCCAGCCTGTCTGATCAAATCCATCTCGCAGCGTACCCGCCGGGTCAGCCGCATTCTCTGCCGTGAGAAAATGTTTGATTTTGGGACAGCCGATCGCCAGTTCTTGATCTGTGCTGAATACGATCGCATCCTCGGTGTCTGTGCGGACGGTGGCGACTTCGGTTCCGGCGGGAATGGCAGGAAGACGGTTGAATTCTGTCTGAGCAGCACTGAGGTAGAAGGTGACATCAACCTGGGCAGATTTGGGCGGCTGCAACCGTATCCCCAACAGTTCGAGGAATGTAATATAGTTACGTCGAGGAATCTGATTGAATCGCACCAACATCTGATCCGTCAACCAGGCAAACAGTTCTATCAACGTCACGCCCGGATCGCTAGGATTGTAGTTCGTCCACTCCGGACAATAATGTGGAATGCGAACAATACACTCGTCTACTAGATCCTGAAATGTACGATCGTCCAGATTTGACTTAGGTAATTGAGGCAAAAAATCAAATGTTTCCATCACAAATCCCTATTAGCTGGACGGCATCAGATAAAACGGATAAACCAGACTGCGCGGGTCGTAAGTCTCCTTAATGTGATACTGAATGCTAATCAAAACCTGCCCTTTGATCGGATTCGGCTCCGTTAAAACGTCCTGTAACAGAATGCGCGGTTCCCACATTTCCAACGCATCTCGCACATAAAGCCGAATCAGCAATAGCGTTTGAGTACTCATCGGCGCAAACACCAATTCTGACAATCGCGACCCAAAGTTTGGACGATACACCCGCTCTCCTAGTTTGGTGCCCAAGATAATCCAAATCGACTCTTGAATGTTGCGATCGCCCACACTCAGCGCCAAATTACCCTGCGAGTTAATCGGCAATGTAAACTGAAGTCTACCCTGCAAAGTTTGTCGCAACGGCAGCGCCAGCCCTGAGCCAAGATAATCGGATTTTGCATTGTTGACCATAGTCTCGCGTCTGAGATTGAGGCCAGATTACTTAAGTGGGGCAGGGAAAACTATTCGCCAAAAGTCGAGAATGAGCCGAAAAACTAGCTCCTCGAAACTCTGTGTGAATCGCGATCGCAACAGATGACTAGTTCAGAGTTCGGTGTTGGGGGAATCGCGATCTGCTAACCGATAGCTCGAAGAGGTCAATCCTATTAGGTACTGTGCGATCGCTCAGTTTTAGATGTCAGGAGGCTATAGATTCTAGAGAGATCGCATGATTATTTTTACAAGTGCTGGATAAATTCTTCTATGGAAACATCTGCTTGTCTAAGAATATTGCTCAATGTCCCCACTGCCACCTCTTTTTGATGCAACGGCACAACACAGCCAACCTCAATGGTTTCCTGTTCTTCTCCTTCTCCAAGCGTGACTTGCTTCTTCAGAATGACGTGACTCCCTTTTTGGCGCACCTGCTCAAATCCCAACCTTTCTATCGAATGACTTCCGTTGCTTTAACCCTTGGTAGCTTGGGCATGGGCAACCTCAAAAGCTGTAATCAGACGACGTGCAATTTTAGGCAGCGGAAACTCTTCTAGATAAAGCTCAGTTGCTTCGCGTAGATTAGCGAGGGCTTCCTCAATGGTTTCTCCCTGGCTTGCAGTTCCAACTTCCGGGCACTCCGCTACGTACACCTCCTCTTCCCAGTGAAGAATAGCTGTAAACGTTTGAGTCGTTTTGTCGGTTGTCGCGATCGAGACTCTTGAAGTCGTCATTTTTCCTTCTGCCAGCCATATTCTCATATTATAGAGGTGAGCAATCAAGCGAAGATTAAACCTATCAATATCTAACTCTATTGGGCGATTTCCTGCTGAAAAACTCTGATAGCTTCTCCTGCATCTGTCTCAGCAAGCAGAATACAGCGTTTCAGTAAATCGATATCTAGATCTTCTAAGCCTGATAACTGACTGCAATCAACACGTTTATAACCATCCGTGTTAAGAGAATAAAGCATCAATACCCCGTCCTGCCAGAACCAAACTTCGGGAACGCCTAGCACTCTGTATCGTGCAAGTTTATCGATTCCGCCACTGGTGAAAACAACTTCGATCGAAAGGTCAGGAATTGGCTTGACACTTCCAATGCAATAAGACTGATCCGCTTGAGCCGATGCTTCTCGTTCTCGCTCTTGAGTCATGGAGCCTGTCGGCTGAAAGAAAATTCCCTTCTGTGCCAGAAAGCATGTGATTAACCAACCGATGATGTGCCCAAAGAGTTCATGTTCGCGTCCTGGCATCAGAATTTCAATGGTTCCATCATAGTAAAACAGGCGTACCCCGATCGAGTCTTCAAATCCTTTCTGAATGTGTTTGAACTGCTCCCAGGTTCGTCCCGGATACACAATGCGTTGATCTTGAGTTGGGGATTCTCTTAGTGGGGTCTGTGTCATCTGACAAGAAGAAGTCGAGGACTGATAAGAGTAAGTATGACACGTCGAGACAGAGCGCGATCCTTTCAGACACTGTGCGATCGCGGTTTGCTTGAGGGGGGGCGCGATCGTGCCTCTCAAAATACTTTTATGCTTTCTCTTGCAATCGTTTGGCTAGTAAGCAATCTTCAAAACTGAAGGCTTCCTCATGTAGGAAACTCGCGTTGCCTTTGGCACAGCAAAGCTGCCCGCCATCTCTACAACGGCTTCGATCGGGCAATCTTGTTATCATCTCAATGCTGAAGTTTGGGTAAAAAGCTTACTGTGTCCATCCAAATTAAAGTGCCACTGATTCGAGGAAGCAGTGGAGCGATCGTCACGGGGTTACTGGTGACGCTAACAGAGAAACACTTAGACGATTATGAAACCTTCTGGAAATCTCGGCTACAGCAAGTCGAAGCGGCTGATAAATTTTTCGATTGGGAATGGAAGCAGCGCGTCCTAGTGCCCAGTGGTGAAGCAGAAGGATACGCTATTGAGCAGGAGCAAATGACGCAAGGGCTAATGATGCTCCGAACGAGGGGGAAGCGCTCCTTTTTTGATCAAAATCGGCGGATTGTCTATGTGAGTCGGTTGGCGACGGCTCCGTGGAACCGAGCGGATTTGCAAACCCCGATTGAATTTCGGGCGGTGGGAGGTACGCTCATGCGATTTGCTCAACTCCGAAGCGAGGAGTTGGGGTACGGTGGATTAGTAGGTGTGCATTCTTTGCCAGAGGCAGAAGCGTTTTACCGAAAGCTGAACATGGCAGACTGTGATCTGGATGAAAACTACGAGAATTTGCGATATTTTGAATGGTATCGTCCTCGTCCCTCGGTGATGGATGAGTTGGATTTGTAGAGTGTATTGTGGCTGGTTTACTCAGGAGAAGCTCATGGATTCAAGGTTTACGGAGGCGCAAGCCAAGGAACTCGCGCAGATTGAGGAAGAGGCAGGTGGCGTGATTAGTGCAGGAGCAGACTTGGGCGATCGCTTGGGTGAAATACTGCGTCTAGAGCTTTTCGAGAGCGATTCTGCAAAGTTAGTAGCGCTCGTGTCTGCGCGATTTGGAGGTGTGTTGTCTCAGCAGGAAGTAGAAGAATTGGTGGCAGGGTTTCAAGGGAAAGTACAAGAAAAGGTTACTGAGAAACTGGCTCCTCGAAAATCTGCGTGAACTGCGATCGCATTAGATGACTGGTTCAAAATACTTCTACGCTTTCTCTTGCAATCGTTTGGCTAGTAAGCAATCTTCAAAACTGAAGGCTTCCTCATGTAGGAAACTCGCGTTGCCTTTGGCACAGCAAAGCTGCCCGCCATCTCTACAACGGCTTCGATCGGGCAATCTAGTTCAGTCGATTTTTCGAGGAGAGCAGCTTTCACATAACCAGGCACATGCTCTAAGAATTGATGAACGGCTTCTAGTGGAAGGTGTTGTGTGATCAGTGTTAGATTCATATCTCTCTCGGAATCATCACGTTGTAGGGTGGATTCGTTGCTTGCAGAATTAGCGTCTCTAGTTCATGTGATAACCCTGGTTTTTGCCATTGCTGAACCACATTAAAAGCAATGCGAATTACAGGGGAATTAATCCTATAGCCAATTTCCTAGCCGCCGATCAAGACGTTGGGCTGTCCTTTGATGATGGTAGTAGCGACGGGAATAGGCGTACCTAAAGGGCCGATCGTATTCCCTGTGACGACAGACGTAACTCGCGCAGCAGGGCGACCACTAATCAACACGGTCAAAGAGCCGATCGTAATCACGCCTGGAGCGTAGTTGATCACTGGCCCCATAACTTGATCACCCACACAAGCGGCTGGCACCCCCCCGATCAAAACAGTGGGCACACCGGGGGGCAAAATTGCGTCGCCTGTCACAGTCAAATCAGTAATTCGGGCAGCTGGAAACATAGCGTTCTTAATGAGTTAAGTTGATTAGTTGAGTTTGATTAATCCACCTTGGACTTGAACGATCGCACTTCCCTTGACATTCGTGGTCACGGCTTGAAGATCGACCGTTACGGCTGCTTGAATTTTGATGCCTGTGGGAGTGACTTCGATCGTGCTTCCTCCAACGGTTAAGGTAATCTTCTGAGTTCCCGTCAGAGCAATCTCACCAGCATTTAAGCTAATTTTTCGAGACGTTCCAGTTGTGCCCGATTTGACGGCGATATCTCCGGTTGAAGTCAGACTAATTGTTTTATCGCTGTCATCCAATCGCAGTTTGTGACCTCCGTTGGTTTTGACTTCAATAAACTTCTCAGTATCATTGAGATGAATGTGATGTCCAGCTTTCGTCTTGACGTAGACACCGACTTTACTATCTCCTTTATCTTCTTCGACAAACTGTATTTGGTGTCCGATGCGCGTTTTGATTGTTCTCAGACGTACCTTACCATCCACAACTGTATTCTCAGTTTTTTCCGGCGGTGCATCTTTCCCATTCCAAACCCCTCCAATGACATAGGGACGATGAATGTCTCCATGCTCAAATGCAACCAACACTTCGTCATTAATTTCGGGCAGACAATCAAAGCCACGGTTTGCACCCGCGCCCACTCCGACGACTCGCGCCCAGTTACTTTCATCCGCTTCAGTCAGCGTCGGCAACTTAACTCGAACACGCCCCCAACCCTTCGGATCTTTGTTATTGCTGACAATGCCGACCATGAGGGTTTGTCCCGGTTGCAAATGGGTTTGAGGAGAGGCTATTTGACTTTCACCCCGCAGCCCTCGCACACTAAATTCTGTCGTGTAGACTCCTTGTATATAGCAGTGTCGCGTGTCAGTCACATAATACTTGCCGCTATATTTTCCTAAATCTGAGAGTTTTGCGACTCGTCCGGGTCGGATGGCGGGATCTCCTTCAGCGATCGCATCTGCTTGCATAAATTCTCCTCCCAACTCATCCACCAAAGCTTGTGCCATCAAATCAGCTTCATCGGTGCTAAAAATGGGTTGATCAACCACAATCATTTTGGGATTCGCTGGCTTACCATCAAATGCTTGACTTGTAGTTTTACCTTTGCCGTATTCTGTTTTGGTCAAAACTTGATCTGCACTTTTATTAGAAATAATTGGCTTCTTTTGCGTATAGTCCCACCCGCGCACTTCTACCTCGTTCACCTGTTCTGCACTAGTTACCCGCACCTGAAAGCTATGAATTTCTCGCAGCCATTTCAGATCTAATGAATCTCCGATTTTTGGTTTACGAAAGTTAAGTTTACCATCTTGTACAAATAGCTCAAATCCAATCCGGGCGGCACGTTCTCGCAAAAACTCCATGTTTGTTTGATTTTCTTGAAACACATAATCGTGAGTCGGATTACTGGTCTCGATCGTGCCTCCTTTAATTCCAATTTCGCCCAAAATCTTTTGCACAATGTCACTATCTTTCATATTCTGAAACGATCGATTAAAGCGCCCCCGATGCAAGCGATGGGCGACATCATAGCCACGAATGATAATTGGAGCCTGTGATCTCTGAGTGAAGTGAGTCTCGATCGCAGTAATCTCAGCTTGCAGCACAAACTCCTCATTAACTTCAGAAAATTCTGTTGCCTGCGTTGTGCTGGAGATGAAGCCAATCTTGATCGCTTTGCCAATTGTGAATGTGTTCTGATGTTCCCAAACTTGATCCTGCGATCGTCCTGAGAAGTAGCTGTTATTGAGCATCAGCGTAAACATCCCTGGCAGGTGTAAACTTTCTTCAACTGTGACTTGCAGAATGTCCTCCATCAGATTAGCTGAGGCGGGCTGTCCGTCAATTTCGAGGAGGAGTTCGGGAATGTAGAGAACAGGCATGAGGAATGAGGGATGAGGGAGGGCTTTGCCCCGCATTCGCGAGGAGGGATGAATACGATTAGCGGCCGAAGATGGTGCGGTTCGATCGACTGTCTCCATTTCGGTTCGCGACGGCTTTGTTATTTCCTTGTGTCGTGGGTTCGTCGATCTCAGTTAGCGTGATGTCTACTTTTGCTTGTACAGGTAAACCATTGGCTAAAAACCGTGTCAATTTATAAGTGATTTGTTCTACAAAACAACGTAGATATTGTTGGTCGCCCCAGGTGAATAAGTAAATGGGGGGACGTTTTCCAACGGCGCTACCTTTCTCTGCAAAGTGAACGGCTTTGATCAACTTTTTGAGGTAATCTAAAACGTCCGTGCCTTGTTCATAAGTATCAAACACAAGATTAGTAAGGGTGAGCGTGCAGGGTTCGGGATGGGCAAAACTAATTTTTGATAAGCCAGATTTAGTGCGACTTCCGGCGCTTTGATTAAGGCGAACTGCCTGCTGAAAAACTAGCTCGGTCGGATTAAACATAAACTCGATCGTGTCACTTTCATCGGATATCAACTTCGCTTTTTCGAGTTTTCCAGATGCGACGGTGTTGTTGCGATTTGCATTTGTCATAGGTTTCCTAATAGTTAAATAATCACCAAGGCAAACGACCGGAATGCTGTCCTTGACGCTCTCGCCTGATCGCTAATTGTTGCTGAAGTTGACCATAAATCACTTGGGCCAAAATTTGTAGGTTGTGATCGAAATTTTGAGCAGATTCGTCTATGGTTTGCGTGTCAGATTGAAGGTCGATCGTTTCTTCTAAAATATTCTGGTCAACAGGAGATACGTAAGCATTGGGATTGCGTTTAGCTTGAATCAAAGACTTCTGCTGATCCACCTTAAGGAGACTTCGAGAAGATTTTACGGATTGAGTTTTTTCAGTATTCGCATTATGAAAGCCCTCTGGGGTAAAGATTAAATCTTTTGATTCCGAAGAAGGTTGACTGTTAGTTGAGCGCTGTATTATTTTTGAATTTCTGCCTACACTATTCACTGCTTCGCCTGCTAATTCAGACAGATTTGACCAGCTAGACGGAGGATCTTGCTCGGAAGATATGAATTCAATAGAGGCTTGTGATTTGTCGATTTGACTGTTCTGTATGGGTGAATTATTTGTAGGATGATTAGCAGATTTCGTCTGAACCAAACGAGTTTTTCTAAGCTTAGTTTGAACCGCCTGTAAATCAACTAGAGATGAATACGTTTCTACATCAATCCTACTGTCTTGTTGTTCAGGAAGCGGCTTTATAGAGGTTGAATTTACTCTTTCACTAGAGGGACTAGACGGCGATCGCTGAATAATTCCGTGACCTTTAGCAGGAGCTTGAGAGGAGTTGAACAAGTTACTAGAATGAGAGGATTTAGGATGTGTGCGGGCGGGCGATCGCTGTAAGTTAATCGTTTGATTGATTGGTTGTAATTGAGCAAGACTCTCTAATACTCTCAGCGATTGTGCAACAGGAGTAATAGTATTCTCTTCCGATAAATTCACCTCACTTCGAGATTTTTCAGAACTAGAAGACGCTTGACCCAATAAATTATTAGAATTACTAAAAGTAGTTTCCGACTTAACACTCTCAGGCTTTTTTTGAATAGGTGAAGCTAGAGTAGATGTCTGCTCCAAAGACGAATCGCTTTGGTTCTCTTTCAGCTTGAATTGAATAAGGTTCTGATAATTCGCCTGTTGACTATTTAATTCTTTGGAAGTGGTTTGTAAAGCAGAAATAGAGGGATTTTGTGAAGTTTTAGATGGAACGATCGCAGGCTCATTGACTTCCTCTTTCAAACGATCGTTCTCAATAGCTTGAGGTAAATTAGATTCTACAAAGCTGGCTGGAGGAGCGTTAGTTACCTCAGAATAATTATCCAACTCCTTACAATTTAGCAGCGTGACATCATTACTTCTTGATCTCTCTAAAGAGCCTTGTTCCGAAATAATTGATTTAGAATCAGGTACAAAGGCTTTTAACTGTAATTTAGAACCAGGAAGACCTTCAGATAAAGCAGATGTCTTTTCTTGTAACACCTCATTTTCGATCAATCTTGTGTCGTCTGTAAAAGTTTCAGGTTGACTAATCAGATTCTCAGCAGAATTCGCTATTGGAGATGGAACTTCAAGATGAGAAGGTACGGTCGCTGCCTCCGTTTCCTCACTCAGGGTAGCAGATTCTAATTTCTGAACATTAAAAGAATCAGCTTGTAGAGAAGGAGAAATTGAAGATTTATCAAGCGCTTGAGATTCAGATAGATTGGCTGGTTGATTAGAAGAAATCTCTAGCGATCGTTGAATAGAATTCTCTAGCATGAAATCGTCAAAAGAAGATTCTCTAAAACTTTCAAAGGTGACATTAGAGGAAGCAGCATCTAAACTTTTAGATTGTTCTAAACTCGACGAAGTTTGGCGCTGAACGATATCACTAACATCAAGCAAAGGGATTGAATTCTGTTGTCTTGAAGCAGCAAATTTCTGGACATCAGGAGGCGGCTGTGAAACATTTTTGAGGACACTCCATCCTTCTGGTCGTTCCCAAGGTGCTTGTTGAATGGTGACTTCTGTCTGTAAGCCTCCTAACAAAGGTGGATTTAGTATCTCAATTGTTGATGATTTATGTAGTGCTTCTTGCTTTAGATTGGCGATTTTTAATTGAACATCTGTCTCACTATTATTTACTTGGTCGGATGCTATTTGAGCTTGAGCGGTCACTACTTCACCCGGAGAGATGGGTTTAGATTGCAACACATTTTTGATAGAACTAACATTGCTAAGTTCTACAGCAATGGTATCTTTGGCAGTTTTAGAATTGGGGTCTGCTAATGCAGAAGTGACAGCGACTTCATTCTCTAAGGAAGATACTTCTTTTTGCTGGAATCCAGTAGTCTGGTTGGGGAAGTTGTGGAGTGCTATCTCAGACAGGTCAGGCGATCGTAATGTCGATCGCTGAATTTGGATAGAGTCAGTCTCTGGTTGAGTGCTAACTTCGTAAGTTTGAATAGAGCTTTCATTATCTGGCGAGCGACTTATTTGATCAGCAGGCGCGATATCTAATGTCCGTTGCATTAGAACTTCATCAACCTTTAAAGCACTTGACTGTGAATCTAAGTCGTTTTTTAAATCACCTTCTTTTGACTTACTTGGCGTACTAGGAATAGTTTGATTACTTGCATCAGATAGGTTTAAAGACTGAGTATTATTAGAGCTAATAGTTGCATTTTTAGAGATACCTTCGGGTGAGGAAAGCTTCTGATCAGCTAGTGATTTTATTTCAGGACTAGATTGTGCGATCGCTGCGATTATTTGCGGGTTGCTAGTATTAGAAAAAGCTTTACTGCTTGAAATAATCTCTCTTTGAATAAGGGAATCATTGACCTGAGCTTGAGCAGGACTTGTTTCTATTTTTAATTCTGTCTCAAAACCTGTAGCGCTCTCATCTGGAATGGGTGGCTTGATCAACGAACTTTCAGAGTTAACATAAGCAATCTTTTTTACAGCTTCCTGGGTGCCATGAGCAATTTCTTCAGATTTTTGAATTGCTTCTCGCCGAATTAATTCTGGTG
>NZ_JBJPHT010000006.1:0-177085 GCF_052939475.1 Phormidesmis sp. 146-20 | reverse complement strand
ATTCTGGTTGAGTATTTGTAATTGAAGTGGAATTTTTCTCTGCTATGAAATCTATATTTTCATTTTGGTTGAGTTGACGTGTCTCAGAATCGGAATGAGTGATTGAATCCACAACACCTTGAGTATCAAATGCGATCACTTCAGGTTTTTGAATTGCTTCTCGCTGAATTAATTCTGGTGATTCTGGTTGAGTATTTGTAATTGAAGTGGAATTTTTCTCTGCTATGAAATCTATGTTTTCATTTTGATTAATTTGACGTGTCTCAGAATCGGAATGGGCGATCGAATCCACAACACCCTGAGTATCAAATGCGATCACTTCAGATTTCTGAATAGCTTCTCGCTGAATTAATCCTGGCTGAGTATCTGTGATTGAAGTGGAGTTTCTTTTTACTATGAAATCTATATTTTGATTGACTTGACGTGTCTCAGGATTAGAGTGAGCGATCGGCTCTGCAACACTCTGAATATCAGGCGTAATTGCTTCAGTTCTTTGTATAATTTCTTGCTGAGTTAATTTTGGTTGATCGACTTCAGCAGAGATTATTTTTGCTTTTGGTTCTATTGAAAAGTCTACAGTTTCATGTTGAGCTACTTGAGTATTTGGTTGTACTTCAGACTTGTGATCGGCGATCGTCTCAACATTTTGAACGAGCTTTCTTTGAATTGGCACTGTTCGACTTGCTCTGACTTTAGATGAGTTATCTGTTGCCTTTGAAGTCCTCCAATCTTGAACAGATTCCTGATTGAGAGAGGAAATAGCCAATGAATTGTTTGATGAGATCGATTCTATTTCAGGTTCAGGCTGTAAGCCAGAGATTCTATAGATGCCTAAGAGAGAAACTGCACCTAACGGCGATAAAAATTGACGCTGCAACCACTCTTGACCTAGCAGAGCAGGCGACAACAAGGGATTCTGAATCCCTAATGTATCTTCCTCTTTGAAATCAGCATCCACCATACGCTAGTTACTCGGAAAGAACCCACCCGAATTGAAATCTCGCCCATTTCGATGGAAAATAGAACCACCCGTATTGCCCGATCGCGCTGGATCTAAGTTCACAGCTACCTTAATTCCTTCATACGCTAAAGTCAGTTCTTCGATCGCAACCGTCTCCGCATCTGCCTGCAAAGGAGCCGCCTGCCAACCAATTGGAATCGCCCCAATCAGCGTCCAACACTGCATCGTCTCACCCGCCTGATTAAACAACAAAATGTTGATATTACGACGATAAGGATTAATTTGCTGATGGCTGCTCGGCTCCAAACGAGTCAACATCTGATAAGCCCAGCCCCAAAAAGTCAAGTCGTTGGTAATGCCGCGTTTTAGCGTCACTTCTGAGAACTCTGTATGGCCTAAAATAATGCGCTGTTGATGATTTACGCCGCCTTCGGAGTAGCGATCGTAGTTCACCCGCACACTCAACCCCGAACATTCGCTAAAACATGCACTGATGCAGCTTTCCTCAATCTCCACATAAAATCGATTGGCGGTGACATAGTTTAATTCATGCACATCACTGCCCGTTTTCATCCGTTTAATCTCCTGTGCAGTCCGCTGCGATCGCGCTGGTTACGCAAGTCATTCTCCATTAGTTTCAAAACCATTTCACCCAGCGTTTGCATCAGCATGGGGTCAGCCAACACCTCACCTGCAATCTGATTGATCAGTTTGGAATCACAGTCCTCTCCGACTCGCGTTAATTCAATCGGGTCAATTCTCATCTTTGAGCCAACTTAATCTGACTGAAGTGTAGTCAGCCCCATGAGATTTTGATAGTAGTCGAAAGTCGAAGATCGGCGATAGGAATGCTTGTCAAACTGCCCCGTACTCCGAAAGCCAAACCTGTTGCATCATCTCAGTTTTCTCTCCGCGATCGCAATACAACAAACTAATTTACAAGTCTCAGCGAGATAGCTGTGCAAGCCGTTCTGCAAGCCATAGCTTAATAATTGACTGACGGGTGACACCCAATCGCTTCATAGTCTAATGCTTCGATCATCCAGGTCGGAAAATCCACGTTGACTCGTTTCTGCTCATGACCAGGGCGCTTGGCTTGGGAGAGGTCTAAGAATTCAGTGATGTCTTTCTCCTGGTCGAATTTAGCATCAAATTCTGTTGCTTTCATAAATTGTGACCTCTTCTTCTCGCGATCGCCGGACTGATTCCTATCCCTTTAGAAAAGCGATCGCCCTTCCATATCTCTAACTCAAGATCGCACTACAAGAGCGGCGAGCGCAAGAAACTGCATGGGCTGACCCATACTACAATGACCTAACAGGATCTAGATTAGACTTGAAAGCGATCGCACCACAGAGGCTGAGAGACATGATTCAAGTAATTCCTCAACTGATGACCTTAGAGGAGTTTCTGGATTGGTATCCAGATGGCTATGGTCGATATGAATTGTGGAATGGGGTGGTGATTGAGATGCAACCGACTGGCCCACACGAGCAGGTGGGTGGTTTTTGGGGAGTCAAGTTGGGGGTTGAGATTGATCGGTTGGCGTTGTCATGTTTAATTCCTCGACAAGCGATCGTCAAACCAGTAGACAACGAGCAAGCAGGCTACAACCCAGATGTGATTGTGCTGGATCAAACTGCATTACAAGATGAGCCGTTATGGAAAAAGCGATCGACGATTACTCAGGGAAAATCAGTCCGAGTTGTCATTGAAGTAGTCAGTACCAATTGGCGAGATGATTATGGGCACAAATTTATTGATTATGAGGCACTCCAAATCCCGGAGTATTGGATCGTTGATTATTTGGGGTTGGGAGGAAGGCGCTATATCAGCAACCCCAAGCAACCGACCTTCTCGGTCTATCAGTTAATGGATGGTGAATATCAAGTACAGCAATTTCGAGGAAGCGATCGCATCATCTCCCCTGCTTTTCCAGAATTGAATCTGACAGCAGAGCAAGTATTTTCTGCGGGATTGTAGCGATTGCCCTTCCATATCTCTAACTCAAGATCGCACGACAAGACCGACGATCGCTTGAAGTGCATTCAGCACTCTGAGATTTTGATAGTGGTCGAAAGTCAAGGATTGGCGATCGCTTTCTTTTGAATTTGTGATTTCTGCATACAGTCAACCTTCAACCCGATTGTTTGAATGTGTCACTGGAATGGAGCGCAGGGGCTTGTATCTTTCATCTCGATCGTGAAGTTAAGTTCTTAGATCGGTGGCTGGCGCACCTAATCCAATAATCGCTTGTACGTGTGGATTTTGACGGAAGTTTGCCTGATCTCCTACCAATTCCTGAGTAGTGACGCGCCCTGTAACCACTTCAGCTTCCAGTTTCTTGAGCTTTTGCATCCAATCGGCTTGCGCTGGAGTTTGAGTCGTTGCACCTGGAGCATTTTGAATAGCTGCCAGATCGATCATCATGCCCGTTTTTTCTCGTCCAATCTTGCCAGATTTTGCGCCTCCTGTTGTCGAAAATTCTGCGCTCTTGGCTCGCCAATCATGTTTATGTCCTAATGCATTTGTGCTACCAGGGGCATCCGTCTCGCAGCCAATCAACAGCGCTCCGTCTCGCGTGGCTGTGGGCGGTTTGTAGCCAATATAG
This sequence comes from Phormidesmis sp. 146-20, assembly GCF_052939475.1. NCBI lineage: Bacteria > Bacillati > Cyanobacteriota > Cyanophyceae > Leptolyngbyales > Leptolyngbyaceae > Phormidesmis > Phormidesmis sp. 146-20. Next base: position 173,513 of record NZ_JBJPHT010000006.1, on the reverse strand, counting down.
AGGTGTCCATAGGAGCCGTTGGGGAGAATGACTGCACCATTGATATCGACGTTGCCCAGTCCACCCACAGGCAGGTCTAACCCGTAGTGATGCGTTTCACCTGTTTCAGTACCTACTTTTGCATTAATGGCTGCACCAAACCCTTTCTTCTCTTTGAATGATCCAGTCTGCCCTTCGCCGATCGCAACACGGTGAGTTCCGGCTGTTCTGGTGTGGACTCCAGAAGTTTCTGCTTCTTCACCAATCAGCCATTTAAAGAATCGGTTTGGGTCTTTTTTGGCGGCTGGGATGCGGATATTCACTCGCCCTCCGTGGGAAAGCGCAACGGCTACTTGTTCTGTCCAGTTGTTGAGTGCCCCTTGGGTGTCGTAGTAATTTAAGCCGTATTGCATGACCACAAACAACCGCCGCACAATTTCGGTTGCCAGCGTGGTTCGAGTTTGAACTTCAGTACTCTCGTTCGCCGTTAGGTTTGCTCCTCCTGGATCTGTGAGTCGATTTTTTTGAGCCTGCGTGGGATCGGTCAAGGTATCTTGCCAGACTTGAGCATCGCGTGCGTAAATACGCTGTTTTGCAGCATTTGCCGTAGCGGGATCTTTACTTTCGATCGCATCGACCTTCCACATCGGAGGCTTATTCTGAACATTCTGCTGTGCCCGATTCACTCCAGCATAGGAGGCAGTCCATAGCCTAAATCCAGAGGGTAAATTTTCCCAGCCACCAAAATCTGTGCCCTCAGCGTAATCGGCTACTGGCATTGGAAAATTTGATCCTAGAACAACTGCATAGGCATGGATGTCTCCGTTGGTGAATCCTGAATCTTTTAACCAGGTTCTTCCGTTTGAGGATTGTGCAAGCTGTGCAAGCGCAGTGCGTTCAGGGGAGGTAAACAACCGAGTATCGTTTTTATAGAGTTGCTTGACGGCTGATTTAGCGTCCTTAGTATTTTTGCCGAAGGGCAGCACTTTATCAACATAGTATTTCTCAGTGCTGTTGAGGCTGTCGTAATCGGTGAATAAGCATTGAATCTGGGGAGTCGCTTGGATCGTTCCGGTTTGCTGCACTACATGAGTTAATTCGTGTGCCAACAATTCTTGCCCACTGCTGCTCTGAGGCGAATACGCTCCTTGTCGAAAGAAGATATCCCGTTGAGTGGTGAAGGCTTTTGCTTGCAGCGACTGATTTAACTGGTCAGCTTGAGGGCTGGTATGAATTCTAACGCCACTAAAATCGCTACCAAACGCTTGCTCCATTGGTTCTCGAATGCTGGCTGTAAGGGGCTGTCCGCTACCACGCGATCGTCGAATTGCGTTTTCTACCTCTGGATCTGCGGTCATACTGCTGGCTTCAGATTGCCGTTGGGCGATCGACTTCATCCTCAATTCTTCATCTTCAGCTATCTCTTGCCGTTGAATCGGTTGTGTCTGAATCTGATTGACGATTTGATGAGCCACCCGATCGGCTTCCTGTTCATACTTATCATTGGGCTGTCCGATCGTCAGTTTTGCCTGAATGGGAAACAGCGGTTTGGCGAGAAGGTTATGTGACTGAGCTTCTGAAGATGCAGGTTTTTGAGGTGCAAATGGACGGGTTGGAATCACCGAACTAGCGGTTGGATTCGTATTTGCTTTCTTTTGAATCTGCTGTTTCTGCATCACAAGCCTCAGCGTGAAGATGTTTTATTGTGGCACCGAAATGAATTACAGAAGATTAGACTTTCGTCGAGTTACACCCAGCCTTTGACTTCGGAATCGGCGATCGATCGCTCTAGTTTCACATACTCTCGTTTTGCCGCTTGTAGCAGGTGTGGCATCATGACGGGCTGATTGGTTTCTGCTGCTAGAAAGGCCGCGTTTAGAGCGATATTGCGAATGTTTCCGCCAGCGACCGTGAGCTTGGCGAGTTTGTCAAAATCCAATCCTTGCGTGGGCATTTGGGTGGGGAAGATTTGTCGCCAGATATCAGCACGCTGTTTGGCATCGGGAAAGGGAAACTGCACGACAAAGCGAATGCGACGCAGAAAAGCGGTATCCAGAGAGTCTTTGAGATTGGTAGTGAGAATGGCTAATCCCCGGTAAGCTTCCATGCGCTGTAACAGGTAGCTGACTTCGATGTTGGCGTGGCGATCGTGCGAATCTTTGACCTCCGATCGCTTGCCAAAAATTGCGTCGGCTTCGTCAAATAACAAAATCACGCCTCCCGTTTCTGCGGCATCAAAGACGCGACGTAAATTTTTCTCAGTTTCGCCAATGTACTTGCTGACAACAGCGCTTAAGTCAATTCGATAAAGGTCGAGTTTTAGTTCGGTTGCCAGGGTTTCGGCGGCCAGCGTTTTGCCCGTTCCGCTTGACCCGGCGAAGAGGGCACTGATTCCTAATCCACGATCGCCTTTTTCAGCAAATCCCCAGGTTTCGTACACTTTGGCGCGGTGTCTGACCTGAATAGCAATGTCTTGCAGCATCTGCTGTTCGCGCTCTGGCAAGATCAGATCAGTCCACTCAGAATCGGACTCAATGCGTTGGGCAAGACTATCTAAATTGGGGCGTGCTTGAATTCGGCAGGTGTTCCAGAGTGTATTTTTGGTTTGGTTTACTGCTGTACGTGAAATCGTTTGAATTGTGGTGGCGTTGAGATTGAAATGGGAAGTAAGGGCTTCAATCGTCCCGTTTAACTCAGCATTGTCTTCTAAAGCGTTTTGCCAAATGGTATACTGTTCTTGGCGCGTGAGTGGGGGAATCTCAAACGTGACTAGATAGCGTTGCCGGGGATGATGGCGATCGCGACTCATCACGACTAACGGACAGCGCACCGTTTCTATAAACTGAATGATCGATCGCCCTTTCTCAGTTTCTAGTAAATCTGAACTAAAATTGAGTAACAGCGCACTATTCGTTAAGATAGCTTCCCGTTCCCAAAGGCGTTGGATTAAGTGTAATGAATTGGGATCAGTGGGCAGTAATTCTGCATTCAAGCGATGGAGCGATAACCCTAATTTGTGGCAGGCTGTCATAGCGATCGCTTGTTGGCTAACGGGATCGGCTCCACAAAGTTGCACGATCGGGAAACTTGAAAAATCTTGTTGCCACAGGGCAGAAACTTGGGCAGCGATTTGCTGGTGAGAAGGCTGAATCGGGTCTGAATTAAATTGGACGGATTCGACAAAGGTAGAGAGGCGATCGTCCAAATGAGACAAGCCTGCCAGGTAATGAAGAATTCGTTCGTCAATGCGTAAAGGACTGGCTGTGAGTGCGTTACCGCCGCCGATTTCAATCAGTCGCCAGCGTCGTAAAGGAGCCGTCGGGAGTAAGCCTGCCCAATCGGAATGGAATGAAAGTCGCAACGCTAAACCCAACGTCGGATGATTGAGTTGAGAATCGCCCTGAGCTTCTGCACACAAAGCCGACCAACCACTGTCAAACTCCATGCCTGCACAAAGTAACAGCACTTCACGATCGAACACCGACAGCCCAAAAATCTCACTCAACCGATCCAATGCAGACCCAAACGTGGGATCGATCGCTTCAAAATCGGGTGAAGTTTCAATCTGAGCCAGTTGACAGAGACGAGATCGAATTTGAGCGATCGCTGCCATCAAAAATTGTTGATTTTGTTCGTGCCAGGTTAAAGCTGTGATCATGCGCCGATCGTAATTTTTGGACGAGTATACCAACCTGATGTCACAGAATTAGCATCACTTTCTTCAACAAACAACAGACTCTCAGCCCCATCAATTTGTACCCGAACCAGATAATCCGCCGCTTTGACCTCGCGAATGGGAATGGTGATCGTTTCTGTATCAAGAGTACGATTGCTTGCCTGAAATAAATAAGTCACAGGTTGATCTGTTGTCCATTCATTGAGAATTAACAGGACTCGCTGTTGCGCTCCAACGATCGGATTCACTCGAACAACAACGCTGGCAGCGTATAAATTATCACCACCATCAACAGAATTGAGAACCGTTATATCAACAATCGAAGGACGCAAAACAAACGCCGCCACATTGGACTCGATCGCTCCCTGAATCACTTGTAAAGACTGCACACCCGATCGCAAATTTCGCAGCGACGAGAGCACAATCTGAGTTTCACTGATCTGATTTGGGGCAACTTCAAACCCACCAATCCTTACCCGCGTTTGATCCCCGCTCAAATCTTTGCCGAGAATTAGAAGCGAACTGTTGTCCAAAATTGGCTCAAATTTCCCTGCTTGAGAGAGCACCATTTCGACGATCGGCTGACCGGTAAAAGGAGCAAACCCAGCAAATCGACGATCTCGCACAGGTAACGCTTTTTGTGCCAAATCTTCTCCGTCTACCACGACTACGGAGGCTTTGTAAGCGATCGAGAGCGTGTAAGGGGATTGAAAAAACACCGACCAGACTTTAGAGAGATCTTCTAGCGACAGATCCATTGGCGTAAAGCGAATATCTTCGACTTGAGTCGCCAAATCTGATCCATCCAAAAAGCGAAAGTCTTCATCCGCCAGCGTTCTTTGAATCATTGCCCCAGTAATCACCGTATCATCACTCAAAGTACGCACAATCCGTCCCAAAAGTCGCTGCGGTTCCAGTCGCGATTCATCTCCCACAAAGCTAAACATGTAATGTAAATCAAGTGCCGTTCGCGATTTTATTGCCAATTCTCCTCTGCGATTTCGCTGTCTCAGATCAGACTTCTGATGCCAAACTGGATTCAATGCGGTCTGATACAAATACACATTTACCCGTCGCTCTAACGCCCCTCGCAGCAGCGTATCTGGGCGATCGGTCGTAACTTGAAATCCTTCTTCTGCCACTTGATCTTGCAGGATTTTGCGGAGAACAGCGGTGACGGTCGCGATCGCGAGATGATTGCTCATGGATAAAGGGAGGAGGGAGGAGGGAGGACGGAGGACGGAGGACGGAGGAAAAGCGCTGGGTGTTGTGTGAATATCAAGATCAAGATCTATTCACTATCAGTTCACACCTCACACCTCACACCTCACTCTCATGCTGATACCAGTCCTAGTTTGAGAACTTTGACGATCGCTTGCGTTCGGCTGCTGACTCCGACTTTCTCGAAAATGGCGGTGAGGTGGGCTTTGACGGTGGCAACGGTGATGTAGAGATGTTTAGCGATTTCTTCGTTAGAGGCACCTTGTACGAGCCACTTCAACACTTCCTGTTCGCGATCGGTGAGCCGACAAGCCTGACGCGCCTGAATTGATCGACCTGCGTAGAAATGGAACAGCCGGAAAAAACTCGTCGCGACATCGGGAGGCAAATAAACTTGATCTTGCAAAACGGTCGCGATCGCTTCACACAAATGAGCCGCTAACCCTTCTTTGAATACGTATCCACAGGCACCTGCTTGCATTGCTCGAAACACCCATTCATCCTCTTGATGAGCCGAGAGCGCAAGAACTTTAGTCGTCGCATTTTGGGCTTTTTGATGCAGCAAGAAATCAATGCCACTGCTCTGTGACAGTTCTAAATCTAATAAGACTAACGTGGGATGTTGTTCTGCCGTGAGGTGAATGGCTTGATCGACAGTCGCCGCTTCACCCACCACTTGAAACTGCATCGATCCGGTGACGCTGTAAAAGTCGAGTAGCGTTCGTAATCCTTGACGAAAACTGGGGCGATCGTCCACTAACAAAACAGAAATAGTAAGGAGTGACATGGTAGAGAAACCTGAGTGGGAAGGTGAACTTTATGAGCTAAGTCGGGGAAGGACAATCGAAAACTGCGCTCCGCCCTGGGGCAAATTTTCGGCCCAGAGACTGCCTTGATGGTCGAGAATAATCTTCTGAGCGATCGCCAGTCCTAGTCCTGTGCCGCCGGAGCGTCGAGAGTAGAAAGGGACGAATGCCTGGGTGAGATCGGTGGGCGATAAGCCTGATCCCTGGTCAGAGAACTCGATCAAAACTTCGGAGTGAAAAACTTGCCAGTGACAGGAAATCGTGCTTCCCGGTGGGCTGAAATGAATTGCATTACTCAAGAGATTGTCAAACACCTGTCGAATCTGCCAACCGTCTACCGTCAGCATCGCCGAGGAATTTGAATAGTGAATCTCTAGCTGTTTGTCAGCGATCGCTTCCTTGAGTTGGGTCACGCTGGCTTGAAAGAGCGATCGCAGGTCGCAGGCTGTGATATTGAGTCCCGCTTGCGATCCACAATAGAGTAAGTTCTTCAGGTTCAAACTTAGATCTTTAGCAGTTTCTTGAATCGTTTCAACTTCTTGTCTGAGCCGTCCTTCTGGCAGTTGTAAATGAAGCAGATCTGCATGGAGACTAATCAGCGATAAGGGATTTCGTAGCTGATGTTCAACTCGTTGTACGACCTGTTCTAAAAGCTGTATCTTGGCTTCTTGACGGGAATACTCCTCGTGTAAGAGTAGTGACTGCCTGATAACGTGGGCTTGTTGTTGGATAATAGCTTGCTGGTGATCAGAGAGCCATTCATCACAGCATACTAGCAAGTACTCACAATCAGGTCGCAGCGATAATAAACAAACATAGGATTTGTAATGAACTGCTGACTTAAGTTCTACGACCTGTAGAATAGACAGAATTTGTTCCTGGCAGGCTTCGACTTTAACGGCGATCGCTTCTATATCCAAATCAGAATTCAAATCAGAATCCAACTTGGAGGAATCGCGATCGCAATAAGTGATCACTTGACGATCAGAATTGAGCGATCGGAATACAAGACAAGCTGCAACCAGGGGCAATTGGGCTGCTAACTGCTTGAGGTGGAGATGATAAACATCTCTCGTGTCCAGCAGGCTAAGTGAACACATATTAAGTAGTGTCTAACGCAACGAATTCTCTGAAAAAAGTTGAATAGAGCCGAAAAGACTTGCCTAGAAGCGTTGGATAAAACTAGGAACCACACAAACCAGACCGAAGATTAACTGATAGATCAAAAAGACATCTAGCGGTATTACCTCATTTTAATGCCCCCTGATTCCCTAAAAAGAGGAAACGGTACTAAAAGTTACTCATCGCCTAGATTAATCGCAATGAGGGAGAATTCATCCATTCCCACATATTTTTTAAAATTTCGACAAAGGTCTAATAACGTTTGGGTGATCAACTCCCTAATCTATAACCTGTACGGTCTATCGACCTGAGTTCTATGATTTCTGCGATCGCCCAAACCTTGGCGGAAATTCTGTCTAGTGAAATTTCGCTCATTCGCAAAGAGCAAATTTATTTTAATCACCCTGGCACAAGCTCCCTTCCAGGACTGCGCCTCAATCTCTACTGCTACGACCTACGCGAACATTGTTTTGCCCACGCGGTTCGCTATCCAGACGCTTCCGCGTCAATTTCATCAGAAAATTTACTTGCTAAAAGGGTCGATGTTTCGTTTTTGATCAGCGTTTGGGACTCAACCGCCCTGAGCGAACAGCATTTGATATCGGAGGTGTTGACTCTGCTATTACGACATCATTTTCTACCCGAAGCGTTTCTCGCTCCCGTTTTGCGACACCAGGGGCTATTGCCTATGAGGGTTTCGAGTCAAGACCTGAGTGAAACGGCACAACTCTGGCGAGCGTTAGGCGTCCCGTTGCGGCCCTCAGTGCAGGTAGTTGTCACAGTGCCTTTTTGCTCACATGGCTCACCTTGCGTAGTCAGTCAACACAATTAACTTTTTTACTTAACTTGGAGGACTTCTGCTCATGGCCTTAGATTACTTTGCTCCTGGCGTATATGTTGAAGAGGTCGATCGCGGCAGTCGTCCGATCGAGGGTGTGAGCTTAAGCGTTGCCGGATTCATTGGCTTTACCGAAGATGTCCGGGGCGGGGCTGAAGTGTTTCAACCGACATTGGTCACCAGTTGGGATCAATATCTGCAATATTTTGCCAAAGACAAGTCTGACGGCTACACCGACTTCAATGCTTATCTGCCGTTTGCGGTGGATGGGTGGTTCAAAAATGGGGGCGGGCGCTGTTGGGTGACGAGCATTGGTACGGGCATGGGGAAAAAGGATGACAAGCCTGCTGCACCGCCTCTACTGATTGCGGCCGGTGGCAATCGTCCCTCACTTAAAATTACTGCTAAGGAACCTCCCGCTGACGATAAAGCACCCAAAGGAGCAGTGACCGTCTCGATCTTGCCGAGTACGCCCCCAACCGTTGACGGCAAGACCCCTGTGGACACGGGAGAATTCTTTGAAATCGAAGTGCGGGTTGGCGGTCAGCTTGTTGAACCTCTCGATGCCGCCACGCAGAAGAAAACCCCAATTTACAGTAATCTTTCGATGGTCAACAATGGCGCGGTGGTTGCAGAGAAGTTAAAAGATTCTAAGTATGTGACGATCGCGATCGATCCTAGTGCAGGAGGCCCTGCTTTGGCCATGCGACCGATCAATGGAACTTATCCATTTCCCGCACCTCCCCAAGTGCGAACCCAAGAAGATTTTGCGGTCAAGCTTCCTGGAGCAAGCAGCGATCGTACCGGGATCAAAGGCTTATTTGAGGTTGATGAAGTGGCGATGGTTGCCTGTCCCGATTTGATGCTTGCCTTCCAGAAAGGCTGGCTAGATCTCGACCAGGTACACGCCATTATGGTGATGATTATCGGTGCGTGTGAAACCTCGTTTCCGAGTCCTCCATTTCGCATGGCCGTGATTGATGCTCCTCCGGTGCAAATTGGTAAGAATGAGAATAAAGCAGTCACTCCTGACCAGCAAAAGCCGCAGCACGTTGCAGAATGGTTGTCAAAGTTTAACTACCGCTCTCAGTTTGCAGCACTTTATTACCCCTGGATCGAAGTTGCAAATCCTCGTGATAGTGGTAAGCCGATATTGGTGCCGCCTTGTGGTCACATGATGGGCATTTGGGCGCGAGTTGATCAAGGACGTGGAGTGTTCAAAGCGCCTGCAAACGAAACGCCCAGAGGCGTGATTGGTTTAGCTTACGAGGTCAATATTCGCGAACAAGAATTACTCAACCCCCAGGGGATCAACTGCATTCGCAACTTCTCGAATTACACTCGCGGCTACAAAGTTTGGGGTGCTCGCACCTTAGTCGAACCTGACAATATTCAATGGCGCTATATCAGTGTGCGACGGTTGATGAGCTATATTGCCAAGTCGATCGAGATGGGTACGCAATGGGTCGTATTTGAACCTAACGATCAAGATTTGTGGGCCAGAGTCACCCGCACCGTCAGCAATTTCTTAGAAGGATTATGGCGACAAGGTGCTTTGTTTGGCGGTTCTCCCGCAGAAGCGTTTTATGTCAAATGTGATGCCACGATCAACACGCCCGACACGATTATGAAAGGTCGTTTGTATATCGAAATTGGCGTTGCCCCGGTTCGACCTGCGGAATTTGTGATCTTCCAGATTAGTCAGTGGTCGCCCAATCAGTAAGTTTGAGTTGTGGATTTTGATAGCTGAAGGAGAATTGAAATGGCGATCGTAACGGTTGAAAATTTTGAATTAGTGATCGACGGATTGGACAGTTTGTTGTTTATGAGTGTGGATATTCCGCCCTACAAAACCGATGTTCAAGGGGGAGATGTGCAGATGTCCGGCAAACGAGGAGGCGTGCGCCAAACCTTAACCAAAAAGCGAGAACAATCTGCCCAAATTACCTTAAAAACACTAGCCAGCGGCGATCAAAAAAGTACCAGTTCCAAGATGCGTACCTGGCTGCAAGAATGTATGCCCAAATCTGAAAACGGCAAAGGCTTTCCCGATTCTGCCCGCAAAAAAGGCTCGATCGATGCCTACAATTCCGAGGGTACTAAGATTAGCTCCTGGCGACTAGATAATGCCTGGATTTGCAAATATACGATCGATTCCCTGACGATCGACGGCGGACTCTTTGAAGAAACCTTCACCCTGCAAGTCGATCAATTTGAACGCGCTTCCTAAAACGGTGTGAATTCGGTGAAGTTTTCCGCTTCGTTGTTTAGCACTTCTGCCCCCCAACCCCCCAATCTGGGGGACTTTTAGCCAAGATTTATCATTCAAAGTCCCTCACTGGTGGGGGATTTAGGGGGCTTCCCAGATTTGTAACCGCAGCGAAGGTGCCCCTCTTCCTTCCTCCCTTCTGAATTGGAGAACCCAATATGGCAGACGTTCCAGAGTATTTATCTAAAGACAGTTTTGATGTCGAATTGACCGATTTGAAGAATCTAATTGTCAAAGAAGTCAGCGGTTGGCAAGTCGATATGTCGCCCGCTCAGGCCGAGAACTCGATCGGCTCTGGCCCCAAAGGCAAAGCCCTGATTCTCAGCGTCCCCAGTCAGCCTAAATATGGCAGTGTCAAAATCGTTTTAATTCCCGGCAAACACCAGCAGGGTGACGACACCAAACTCTATCAGTGGTATTCAGACTGCTCCTCAAAAGCCAACTTGGGGGAAGCAGCTAAGGCGCGATCGCTCCGCAAAGATATGACCGTCAACGTCTACTATTCAGGCACCGACGGCAAAGTGGGCATCAAATACGACTTTAGCGGAGTTCTTCCCAGCAGTTTTGAAGTCCCGGCTCGAACCGCAACTAGCAGCGATTTGGAAACCTGGACATTCGAGTTGCAATTTGAACGCATGAAATTCTCGCTCAAAGATCCTTAAATGCCTACTGCTTTTCCCGAAATTCTCACCGCTTGTCGCTTTTATTTGGAACTCAAACTCGACGGCAGCGACGATTCTGTAGACGGCTACTTTAGCGAATGTCAAGGCTTTCAGGTGAGCCAAGCGGTAATCGAGGCTTGCGAAGTCACCCCTCAAACCTGGGGCAAAGCGGGCACGTCGATCGGTCGAGTGGTTCGCACCAAAATTCCGGGGAATGTCACCTACACCAATCTGATTTTGCGGCGAGGTCTGACCGTCTCAGCAACGTTGTGGAATTGGATGGAAACGGTGGGGCAGGGCAACTGGTCAAAACAGCGTCGAGACGGTTCGCTAGTCGTGTATAACCAGGCAGCCGAGGCGCAATTTCGGTTGGAGTTTCAGTCCGGCGTGCCTATGCGCTACAGCATTACAGATTTGAGTGCAGCCGAAGGTGGATTTGTCGTCGAAGAGTTGGAAGTGGCAGTAGAAGGCTTGAAGCGGGTTGCGGTGAATTAAGGAGCGGAGAATTAAGGAGGCGACATGCAAACTGAATTTGAGTTTACGTTACCCAAAGGCTATCTGGATGGCGAAGGAAATCTGCACCGTCAGGGCGTAATGCGATTGTCAAGAGCGATCGATGAAATCGTTCCGATGCGCGATCCGCGTGTCAAAACCAATCCTGCTTATGCAACGGTGATCATCTTAACGAGAGTCATTACGCAACTGGGAATCTTACAGGAAATTACCCCAACTGTGATTGAGGGATTGTTCGCTTGTGATCTGAGTTATTTACAGAAGTTTTACCGTCAAATTAATGAATTAGAAGATCCTGGCAACGTGTCAACGAATACTTCGCCCTCACCAAATGTATTGCAACTGAACGCTTCTTAAAACACGTTAGAACATGAAACCGATCGCATTCAATTTCACACTTTGCAAAGGATTGATCGACGCTACCGGAAAATTGCAGCAACAAGGAACGATGCGGCGGGTGACTGGCAACGATGAACTTTTGATACAGAACGATCGCCATCTGCAAGACGACCCTAACTATGGAACGCTAATACTCTTATCACAGGTGATTACTCAATTGGGAACCTGGGAGACGATCGCGCCCTCCGACCTCGAATCTCTGTTTCTGACTGACCTCACCGACCTGCAAACCTTATTCAATCATCTCAACCAGCCCTACGTCGAGTGTTGCCCATCGGGGGAATTTTGGGCTACCCCTTAGAGCAGCTATACGAGGAGGTAGCCTTTATTGCGCTGCACTTTCACTGGTCACGCGACGAGATTTTGAACCTGGAACACGCAGAGCGGCGACGCTGGGTTGAAGAAATCAAGCGGCTGATTTGAGGAAAAAGAAACCAAAAGAAGGATGGAATAGGACGGGGATGATCTAGGATTGGGAAATTAGCTCGATCGAGAAATTTTAACCATGAGTAACGCTCCATTCAACGACGAAATTACACTAGCAGAACAAGCCGAAGCGCTAGGTCGAAAAGCACTGAAACTAGGGTTAATTCCCAGTTTTGTGGTGCGTCATTTTCCAGACAGTTGGGAGTTCTACATTCCTAACGAAAAAGAATCAGCGATGCGTTCTCCCGAAGAGGCTTACTTGTATTTAAAGAAGCTGATTGGTTCGTGAGTTATATCGTATCTAAAACTTTATGAATTGTTTGATAAATTGATTCCAATTCGTGATCGGTGATGCAGTAAGGTGGCATTAGATAAAGCGTATTACCAAGTGGACGCAGAAAGAATCCCAGATCGAGAAAGCGATCGCGCAAATCAGACCCGATCGTGTTGAAATAACCTGATTGCTCCTGCGTTGTGATTTCCATTGCTGCGATCGTTCCACAAACTCGAATTTTTTCGACTCTAGAATGTTCCTTTAGATATTGATTTAAGTATTGACGATGCTGAGATTCTAGCTCCCGAAACCGTTGTGGAGACTGTTCTAAAAGTGTGAGAGAAGCCAATCCTGTGGCACAAGCTAAGGGATTCCCAGTAAAGGAATGGCCGTGCAGAAACGCTTTACTCGCGTCGTCACTGTAGAACGATCGATAGATTTCCTCACTCGCCAATGTCACCGCCAGCGGCAAACAGCCCCCTGACAATCCTTTCGACAAACAGAGAATATCAGGAGCCGTCTGGGATTTGAGACACGCAAACAATTCGCCCGTTCGCCCAAAACCCGTCATCACTTCGTCATAAATTAACAGCACGCCAAACTGATGAGCCAAATCTTGCAGCGATCGAAGAAACTGCGATCGACAAATCCGCATTCCCCCCGCCCCTTGGATCAGCGGTTCGATAAAAATGCCTGCATAGCGATCGCGACTTAAATAAGATTCAATCTTCTCTAACACCTGATTTTCACGATTCTCAACTTCAGAATCTTCATCAAACGTTGCTGGAAATGGCACCACCTCCATCTCAAACATCAACGACCGAAACGGCTGCCACCAGTCACAACTTCCGCCGATCGACATGGCTCCGATCGTATCGCCGTGATAGCCCCCCTCAAAGCCCAAAAAGCGTGTGCGAGGTTCGCCTTGATTGCGCCAATATTGATACGCCATTTTGAGCGCCACCTCGACGGAAGTAGACCCATTATCTGAGAAAAACACCCGCGTCAAAGCGTTTGGTAAATGCGTCAGCAGTCTGCGGGCTAACTGCTCGGCTGGCTCGTGGGTAAAGTTGGCAAATATGACCTGTTCTAGCTGTTTTGCCTGGTGATAGAGCGCGTCGGCCAGGACGGGATGGGCATGTCCATGAATTGTCACCCACCAGCTTGAGATGCAATCCATCACCCGTCGCCCGTCTTCCAATTCTAGCCAGATGCCATCTCCTCTCACGACTTTGAGCGCTGGAGGAGCGGTTTTCATCTGCGTAAAAGGTCGCCAAATCGGAGAATCAGAGGAGTTCATAGAATGAGCGATCGCAAAACAATCCGCCTAAATTTCTAAACTCAATGTACCAGTCCATCCCGACTAATTGAATCAATTCTTTTATCCTTCATCGCTCATTCTTCAATTTGGCTGACATGCCCAGAGGTGAAGCTCCGAATGCTCTGATCAGCTAACCGCACCAGCAAACAGCCCCGATCGTTAATCCCAATCGCCTTACCTGTCACAGTTTCCCCATGCAGTTCAATCGTAACGGTATGACCCAAGAGAGCATCACGATCGCGCAAATCAGATAATAGAGACTGCAAAATAGATTGGTTTTGAGAATACTGTAATGATTGCCAAGGCGTAGTAATTTTCAAGAGATGAGCACGAATGCGATCGAGAAAAGCAAATTCATCAGGAACCGCCACTACTTCATGGAGACTAATCGGATTGATCATCTCTTTTAACTTAGAGAAATCAGCACAACGATTCAGTCCAACGCCTACAACCAGCTTTGTATAGTCTCCCTGAGTAACGCCCTCACAGAGAAGGCCTGCCAATTTTCTTTGATTTAGCCATATATCATTCGGCCACTTTAGGCGCAACTGATGGTCTAAATCGGGAATCAATTCTTCAACCGCATAAATCACCGCTAAACCTGCGATCAAACTAAGTCCCGATAGCTGTGAAATAGGAATGTGTAGCACAACACTCAATGTCAAAACTCCCGGTGGTGCGTACCAAGTTCGCCCATGTTGCCCCCGCCCCTGAGTCTGTTGTTGAGTAAAGACGACGGCTCCAGATTCTAACTGAGTTAAATGCTCGATCGCCCATCGATTAGTACTCGGACAGCTTTCTAACCAATGCAGCCAGCTAGGAGCGTCTGGAACGATTGCACTCATATATCGCACTCCTATTTCTTGTCCAACCATTAAAAGAGCCTACCATTTAGCTTAAATTCTTAAATTGTTTATGGAACCCAATCTAGACGAGCCTTATCACTCCAAAGGTAGATGGAATCTTAGTATTAGTTACTACTTTCGTTGCTCGCTTCCCTATCCCAAGGTAGGCAGAGATTTAGATTTGAGATTGCTAATCTTGACTCATGGAAAACGCACCAGGGAACACGAGCCGCAACGGTTTCTTACTGAAGTTCTAATCTAGAACAACAGGAGTGTTTATAGGACAGAAATCAGAACGGTGTAAAGGTTGAATTGCATCTTTACCAGGTCACATCAAAGGGTTAAGCCCTTAATCAGTGCGGTCTGAGCTTGTGAACGTTAGTGATTGATCATGTAAGTACATCTTGAATTTAGAGAACATTAGCAGAGGGAAAACACAATGGGTATTCTAGCTTGGATTGTTTTAGGTTTAATTGCAGGCGCGATCGCTAAAGCTATCTATCCCGGTCACCAAGGCGGCGGCATTTTGGGAACGATGATTTTGGGTATTGTAGGGGCTTTCTTGGGCGGTACGCTGTACACAGTTTTGACAACTGGGACGCTCGCTCTAGGCTCGGTTGGTCTGAGCTTTGGCGGTATTGTAGTGGCAGTGTTGGGTGCAATTTTGGCGCTGTTTATCTACTACGCCGTTGCAGGTCGCAATGCTTACTAGATTGCTAGGGTGATTGAAGGTGATCATAATAGATCGTCGTAAAGCGATCGCTTCGTCACCAAACTCTACAAGCCATTCTGCGGAATGAACAAGAACCCCCGACTTCTTAAAGAGGCCGGGGTTTTTTATCGCTCAGGTTTCTAATCACTTGGGGCTAAAACTTGAGTCGATTTAGAGTACTTTCTCATATCAGTCGATCGTATAATACCAAATCAATTTGTTAATGCTACAGATCCTTCGCCCCCTAAATCCTCCAGTCTGGGGGACTTTGAGAATCCGAGACTGCTTGATTTAGGAGATCCCCTTTTGCATATCATTTCTACCTAATGATCAGAGAAATACTTGCTCAGGTTTGTTTATTAAACTTGCAGCGACCTAGCATACAAACGTAGAGAAAATCAAGTCTACTTGCACACAGGCTTTTTGGGTATTTTACGCTTCAATTAAGAGAGGATTCTTCCACAGTAAGGTTATGGAACGCTCATCCTCACTTCGCCTCAAAGAACTCGCCACCCTATTTTTTAGACTGGGCATCATCGGTTTCGGCGGCCCCGCTGTGCACATTGCCATGATGGAAGATGAAGTCGTCAAAAAGCGCCAATGGCTGACACGGGAGCAGTTTCTCGATTTGCTGGGCGCGACTAACCTGATTCCTGGGCCCAACTCGACAGAAATGGCGATTCATATTGGCTATGTCTATGGAGGATGGCTGGGTCTGATTGTGTCGGGCGTTGGATTCATTTTGCCTGCGATCGTCATCACGGTTGCATTCGCCTGGGTCTACGTTACATTTGGTACGATTCCTCAAATTGCATTCCTGCTTTATGGGATCAAACCTGCTGTGCTGGCGATCGTCTTAGATGCGCTCTGGCGCTTGGGCAAAAAAGCCGTCAAAACTCGTAAGCTTTGGGTGATTGCGATCGCCGTCTCGCTCCTCGTCTGGTTTGGTCGCGTCAACGAAATTGTTGCCCTCTTAAGCGGCGGATTGTTGGGAATGATTTGGCTTCAGTTTCCCGATCGCGGCAATTCTACAGAAGAGGCGAATCTACTCATCGCTGGTCTTGTGACGGGCACAGTTTTGCAGGCAAGTGCGGCGACTGTGGCGACTTCTCAAGTTTCGCTGTGGCAGTTGGGATGGTCGTTTCTCAAGATTGGCAGCATTTTGTTTGGGGGAGGCTACGTCTTGCTGTCATTTATTCAGGGCGAATTTGTTGAGGGCTATGGCTGGCTGACTCAACAACAATTGTTGGACGCGATCGCCATTGGTCAATTTACGCCTGGCCCGATTCTTTCGACGGCCGCCTTTATTGGATATGTAATCGCAGGTATTCCGGGAGCCATTGTCGCAACGGTTGGAATTTTCTTACCATCCTTTATTTTTGTCGTTGCGTTAAATCCTTTTATTCCATTCTTTCGTCGATCAAAATGGGCATCCGCATTTTTGGACGCAGTGAATGCGAGTGCGTTGGCGTTGATGGCTGTCGTCACATTACAGTTAGCAATCGCAACTCTAGGAAAACCGACGGCTCCTTATCTTGATTTTTTGGCAGTCGCGATCGCGTTAGTCAGTGCTGTTTTAGCGATTCGATTTCAGGTAAATGCGGCGTGGTTGGTAATCGGGGGAGCGGCGATCGGGTGGCTGGCCTTTTCGCTGGGTTACGTTTAATAACAGGTAAATTCGACAAAACTCTTCGCGTCGGTTTCAAATTTGAGTTAACAAAAAGCGCGATCAGATTCGCGTTGATTTACCCTTCAGGTCATGAGGATTTTGCACCAGGGTAAAGCGATCGTCATAAGTGTAAATTGTCACTAAATTCACACACAAATTCCGTGATCCCCAGCCCTACCGATTCGGGAAAAAAGCGGGGTATCTCTCATTCTTCTGATGTCTAAAAAAGGTCGGATGAGGGAAAAATTCACGCGGCACCAAATCAAGCCAGTACACCAAAATCTGCATGACTTCTTTGAACCCAGCTTCTCGCCAAAGGGTACGGGCACAAAGGAATAGGTGATTTGGCACATCTATATAATGAGCGTCCGATTGACTGAAATTGCAGAAGGGAGCGATCGAGACCCGCCTGATCCAACGCTCCTGACACTTACGATGTCCGCTTTACCAAACGAATCGTTGCGCCCTGATCCCTGAAAAACGGCATGGATTGGACGAACTAGACCATCCGAAAAAATTTGCTTCTCAAAAGTAACCAAAATTTACATCTCTAACTTCTAGCTGATTTATTCGTCGGACTGCTGATTAACATTTGAGTTATTTATTATCCGCCTAAGTCCAAATCGGTTCGGGGACTTCCATCCCACAGCTAATGCCTTTAACAGTCTGGATGTGGTCAACCTGACTACTCTTTTTTGACGCTTAACCCTGAAACAAGTCGGATACCTATGACAACGTTTAATCCCGCAATCCTGAAAACCCTCGACACTCCTACCTGGCAGCGATCGACGGTTGGCTTTCCAGAATGCGTTCTCAAATGGCGGCGCAAACAATTGATCGTTTACCCTACCCAATCGCCACAAGACAACTCACTACCGCCTTTGGCTGACCAGGAATGGCTAATCGAATGTCTCAAGCGTTCTCCTATCCGCCTGGTTCGCGTCGATGCTAGTTTCAGCGAAGCCGCCCTCAAGTTTTGGGCAGATGCTTGCGAACAAGCGGGGAAGACACTCTACTTGCGTCTGCCTGCCGCCTCCCGCCTGCCCCAAAAGCGCAGAGGACTCTGGTGGTGCAAACGAGCCTTTGATTGGAGTCTGGCCACCTTGATGCTGTTGGTGTTGAGTCCGGTGATGTTGGCGATCGTGCTGGCGATACAGATTTTTACTCCTGGCCCGATTTTGTTTCGTCAATGGCGTGTTGGTGAACGGGGCAAACTGTTTCGAGTGCTCAAGTTTCGCACGATGAGCGTGGATGCCGAAAACAATCACCATGCTGTGATGGCCAATCAGTCACAATCGAGCCTTCACAAGCGGGAAGACGACCCTCGCATCACACCTCTGGGCAGGTGGTTACGCAAATACAGCCTGGACGAACTGCCCCAAATTTTTAACGTGTTGCGCGGTGAAATGAGCCTTGTCGGCCCGCGACCCTGGGCCCTGTATGATGCTGTTCGGATTCGCCCAGAACTCCAAGAACGACTGAATGCCTTACCAGGAATCACCGGAGCGTGGCAGGTTGAAGCGCGATCAACGCTATTAGACCTTGATATGGTGAACGATCGGGATTTGCAATATCTCCGCGATTGGTCGCTATCAGGCGATTTCAAGATCCTATTACGAACGGTGCCCAGGGTACTTTCTGGATTTGGGGCTTGTTGAGAGAATGGTGAGCGGTTTGCGAGTACTCATGCTTTAGACCTTAGACTTTAGACAAACGCCACGGAATTCCCTAAATTGGTGACATTTGACCTCAGACTTCAAACTCAAAAGCTGCTTTGCACGGAGTCTAAAGTTTAGAGTCCAAATAGAGTCCAAATCTTAGTCAAAGTTTACAGGTACAACTCATACACTCATTGCAAACCGCCGACTTTAACCTGAGTTTCGGCCCCTCTAGTCTAATTATTTATGCGAGCTAAGAAGTTTCCTAATCCAGTGCGTAATCTTGTTAGAGAAAGCAACCTTTGGCAAGAAAATTCTTTGATCTTAAGTGAGTTTCAATATTTCCCGTGGATAGCGATCGCTGCAATCACGTTTGCATTGTGTTCGGCAGCATTTGAGGGATTTGGCTTCGGATTCCTGCTTGCATTTCTCCAAAGTTTGGTGAGTCCCGATGCACAACCTTTTCAAACAGGAATTCAATGGTTTGATCTTTGGGTTCTAGACATCAATTCTTCGGCTACCAATCGACTGTATCGAGTTTCTGGCTTGATTTTGGTGTCAACCTGGATTCGAGCAGGCTTTAATTATTTGACGCAGTTTTATACCGAACTCTGTCAACAAAAATTAGTCGATCGCTTGAGAAAACGCATCTTTGAGCAACTACAAGCAGTCAGCCTCAGCTACTTTGGCAAAACCAATTCAGGAGAACTGATCAACTCGATCACAGGTGAAATCGGTCGCCTACAAATCGCCTTTGGACTGTTGGCTTATATAATCACCAAAGGATTAACTTTGCTGGTCTACGTGACGTTGATGTTTTCGATCTCCTGGCAGTTAACGCTAGTGTCGATCGTATTGTTCGGTTTATTAATCGCAGGATTAACCAAACTGAATGCACGAGTGCGCGAAAGTAGTTTTGCAGTTTCCACCGCGAATGGAAAATTCACAGCGATCGCATTAGAATTCATCAACGGAATCCGCACTGTACAAGCCTTTGCCACCCAGGACTATGAGCGAAAACGCTTTTATCAAGCCAGTGGTACTTTACAAAAGGCCAGCATGAAAGCGGCCTCTCGGTGGGCACTGGTGCGGCCGGTAGCAGAAGGGTTGGCCACGACGGTTTTGATTAGCATGATCATTCTGGCCATCACCGTATTTGTCGCAAACGGAACCCTGCAAACAGCCTCTCTCTTAACTTTTCTGTTTATTCTGTTTCGGCTGGTGCCTGCTCTCCACGAAATTAACGGCAATCGCGCTCAACTCAGTGGTTTTGGCGGGTCGATCGCCAACATTCAAGAGATCCTGAGAAGTGACAACAAGCCCTATTTGCAAGATGGAACCTATCCGTTTAGCGAACTGCGGCGATCGATTGATTTTGTGGCGGTTGAGTTTGGCTACAATCCGCGTCAGCCCGTTCTCAGAGACATTACGCTCACTATCGAACGCGGCAAAATGACAGCCCTGGTCGGGGGTTCGGGAGCCGGAAAAACAACGTTGGTAGATTTGATTCCTCGCTTTTATGATCCGACTGGCGGACAAATTCTGATCGATGGTCGAGATTTGCGATCGTTTGCCATCAATTCTCTACGGCAGAGGATGGCGATCGTCAGCCAGGACACCTTTATTTTTAACGCTTCGGTCAGATACAATATCGCTTACGGTTTAGAAAATGCCAGCGACGAAGCCATTTTGAGAGCCGCCGAACAAGCCAACGCGCTCGACTTTATTCTCGAAATGCCCGACCAATTTGAGACACAGTTGGGCGATCGAGGGGTGCGGCTTTCTGGCGGTCAACGTCAGCGGTTAGCGATCGCTCGTGCCTTGCTGCGTGATCCCGAAATTTTGATCTTAGACGAAGCAACTAGCGCCCTGGATTCAGTTTCTGAACGATTGATTCAACAATCACTAGAGCAACTGTCAAAAGGAAGAACGGTGATTGCGATCGCACATAGATTATCTACCATTGTCCGAGCCGATAAAGTTGTCGTTTTGGAACAAGGACAAATCATCGAACAAGGCACGTATCAAGAACTGCTTAACCAACGCGGCAAACTCTGGAACTACCACCAGATGCAGCATCAAGTCAGCGCAGAGTAACCCTGAAAAGGCTTCAAACCAGACTTAAACGCATTTACTAGAAGAGAGGAAGGTTATGCACTTAATTGCGCTAGAACAGGAACCCACATCACTCAGGGGCGGACAGGAGTTAAACCTATTTGAAATTACGCGGGGATTGGTCAAACGAGGGCATCGAGTCAGCCTGCTTTATGAGCGCGACGGCAACTTGGTCGATGAGTATCGCAAGTTTTGTCAGGATGTGATCAAGATTGATACATTTGGATTCGATCGCCGTAAGGTAGACGATATTCTCAAGTTTGTTCGCAGTTTGATCAGGATTGGTACAATTCCTGCTGATCAAGACAGTCTAGTTTTTTGTAATGCATATCATTCTGCTGTGTTTGGTTATGCATTGTCATCGTTAAAACATCTTCCCTTTATCTGCTACTTTCAGATTCCTCCCTGTGATTTCAATCGTCAACGTCGCGTTGCACTCAATGGCGTTGATCAATTCATTGCAGTTTCTCACCAAACTAAGCTGGAATGGGTCAAGTTTGGGTTAGCAGAAGAGAAGATTGAGGTCATTCAAAATGGCACCGATCCCAACAAATTCAAACCTGCTGAAGACTTCGCTGCCCTAAGAAAAGAATGGGGATTATCTGAAAACGATCGCGTCATCTCCTACGTCGGCAGAATTGACGAATCAAAAGGCATCGAATCACTCATCAAAGCATTAGGTATATTGCACCAGCAAGGAATCACCCCTCACCTTTTGCTGGCCGGAAAACCCGTCGTTCACTATGATCCCGAAAAAGGCAGAGAATGTCCCGAAGCGGGTGCAAAATATCAACAGTCATTAGAACAATTAGCGATCGATTCAGGGGTTGGAGAGCAGGTGAAGTTCTTAGGATTATTAAAAAATCCCGTACCCCTTTATCAAATCAGCGATGTCAATGTTTTATGCAGCACCTGGCCAGAACCTTTTGCCAGAGTCATTCTAGAATCAATGTCCTGTGGAACGCCGATCGTAGGTAGCCGCATCGGAGGCACGATCGAAGCCTTAACAGGTGAATTTGAGCGCGGATTATTCACACCCAATGATGAAAAAGATCTCGCAAGATGTCTGACTGAAATGTTGGATTGGCGATCGCAAGAACCCGAACTAGGAGCGCGATATCGAAACCATGTACTCAAACATTTTGGTCTAGAAAAACTCGTCGAAAACTTCGAGACCACCCTGCTCAAAGTCGCCCAAAAATCCAAAGTCGCCGCCTAATTTCAACAGATCATTTCATCTCTCATCCCTCATCCCTCATCCCTCCAAAATGCCTCAATCCCCTCGTATGCTCTCGATCGTAGAAGGCTTTATCGGACATCTCACCTACGGGCGCTTGATGCGAGAGTCTCTAAGCCAATCTTGCCCGATCGACTTCTATTGGCACAACGACGAACGAGAACTGAGAACCCGTCTGATGAGCCGAGCGATCGGACATTATCGCATTCCCCCAACTCGCTGGACATTAGAACAGAATACCGATTTCTTTCTCTTTCGATTTCAAATGTGTCTTGGCTATTTTGCGCGACGGTTGGTGTTAAGAAAAATGGCAGAAACTCACTATACCGCTCTCCATTTTCATACCCAGCCCCTTGCGTATTTATGCCTCGATTTGATGAAAGAAATGCCGACGGTCATTAGTCTCGATCGCACCGCTGCTCAAGCTTCCAGAGAATATACTAAGCCGAGTTTGAGATGGACATTTGCCCCCAATCTTCGTCTCGACAAGCAAGTCTTTGAAGCCGCAAAAAGTATCGTCAGTTTCTCAGAAGCAGCCCGACGATCGGTGATCAAAGATTACAACATTTCACCCGAAAAAGTTACAGTGATTTATCCAGGGGTTGATGTCGATAAAATTTCCGTTGCTGACGTTAGAAGTTGCTCCAGTGAGAAACCTTTTAGCATCCTATTTGTGGGCGGCGATTTTGAGCGGAAAGGTGGCTACGATCTGGTCAAGGTATTTTTAGAAAAGTTTAGCGATCGTGCCGAACTTCACCTGGTTACTCAAACTCCAATTGAGGTCAGCCATCCCAATATTCATATCTATAAAAATATTAAAGCCTACACGTCTGAGTGGCTCAATCTTTACCATCAAGCTGATGTATTCGTGATGCCAACGTATGCAGAACCGTTTGGTTGGGTGTTTTTAGAAGCAATGGCGGCAGGGTTACCGATCGTGGCCACCAACATCACAGCAATTCCTGAAATGGTAACACCTGGCGAAAATGGATTACTGATCGAACCGGGTGATCTTTCTGCCTTAGCTCAAAGCATTCAGCACTTGATCGAAAATAGAGAACTGGGGCAAAGAATGGGGGCAAAAGGTCGTCAGTTAGTTGAGCAAAAGTTTAATGCTAAAGCTCATTTCTCAAAGTTAGAAGCGCTTTTTCAAGCCGCGATCGCCGCTCCCAATCTCACAATCGAACTCGTCAAATCTTCCTTGTCTAAAACAAAAGCCTGAACCCTACAGTTCAAAGAATTACTTATGAAAACTCTCTTCACTTGTCACTATCCCTTTAATCCAAATGCAGGGGCTGCGGGTGTGACGTGGCGGCTTGGTCAGGAATATCAAAAACTGGGGCATGAAGTTCAATATTACTCATTAAACGAAGTTCCTAAACAGATCCATCGGCTCCTGAGATTTGCAACTTTTCCAGCATTTGTCGCCTATCAAATCTCACAATTAGCGGACGAAATCGATGTCGTAGACGCTTCAACGGGAGATGCCTGGATCTGGGCAACTTTAATTAGCAAACTCCACAAACGTCGTCCTCTATTAGTCGCACGTTGCCACGGACTTGAACACATTGAACACCTGGAATATCTCGAAGAAGCTCGACGCGGCAATCTACAGTTGAGTTGGAAATATCCCCTTTATCGCGGCAGCATTCGACTATGGGAAGCAGCGACTTCAATGCAATGTGCGGATGTTGTGTTGTTGTTAAACGAGCGCGATCGCCACTATGTGATTGATCAGTTAGGCGTTGATCCCGATCGGGCCCACGTCGTTGCAAATGGTATTCCTGATGATTATCTACGGCTCCCATTTGAACCGACTCCCCCCCCTGATCAGCCCATTCGGATTGCCCAAGTGAGCAGCTACATCATTCGCAAAGGCATCCAGTATGGCACGCCTGCTCTCAATGCAATTCTCAACCGTCATCCCACCGTCGAGGTCAGCATGTTAGGCACCGAATGCCCTGCCGATGAAGTGTATGCGGATTTTGATTCGAGTGTGCGCGATCGCGTCAAAGTCGTCCCTTCTTACCAAAACAACACGCTGCCAGCACTACTCAAAGGACATCACATCAAACTTTTTCCGACCATTTCTGAAGGATTTGGCGTTGCACTTGTCGAAGCGATGGCTTGTGGACTCGCCCCCATTACCGCTGCTGCTCCCGGCCCATTAGAAATCGTGCAGGATGGCAAAGATGCGATCGTCGTTCCTAGTCGAGACAGTCAAGCGCTAGAGCAATCTTTGGAACAGTTAATTCAAGATCGCTCATTGCTGGATCGCCTACGCCGCAATGCTTACAACACGGCTCAACACTACAGTTGGTCACGAATTGCTCAAGATAATCTGCGCTATTACAAGGAAGCGATCGCAAGGACTCGTGAAGTTAGCGATATGGGGAGGATTAAAATCTAAGAGCGCGAGAAACTCACTTAAAATTCGGTTTCCCTTTTTCAGGGAAGCTAGGGGAATCATCGGCGAGTGATCTACTAAAACTCTCTATCTGTGATCTCTTGAATCTACTGATCCTATCTATATAAACATTAATAAACATTAGTTGTATTGTGTATTGAATATCAGGTCTACGATCGAATGAATTAGCACCCCCCAAACCCCATGCCTTCCCTTCTAAAACCTGCCCCCGCTTGGCTGGCAATTCTTGGCTTTTCTCTGTTCTCTGCCCTTTGCATTCTGATTCGCGTTGGCGGAGTGTTGCGGCTGGCGTTTCCACTAGGGGCTTTATTAGTCGGACTCTTTCTCTATTTGCGCTATCCCCTTTTGTATCTTGGCTTTACCTGGTGGGTTTGGTTTTTGGCAGCGTTTGTGCGGCGTTTGGTCGATCAGCAGGCAGGATGGGTTGATCCAAATCCAGTGTTGTTGGCTCCGTTTTTTGTGACGATCGTCTCTCTCTTGACATTTGCCAAGCAGCTTCCAAAAGCGATTCGGGGCAGTGGGTTGCCTTTTGTGCTTTGTGTGGTGGGCGTAATTTATGGGTGTCTAGTAGGCGTGATTAATAACTCACCAACCGCCGTAATTGTGCCTTTATTAAACTGGTTGACTCCTGTCGTATTTGGGTTTCACTTATACGCAAACTGGCGCAGCTATCCAGAAATTCGGCAAACGATTCAGCGCATTTTTGTCTGGGGAACGTTTGTGATGGGTGCCTATGGTGTGGTGCAGTTTTTGGTCGCGCCTCCGTGGGATCGCTTCTGGCTGCAAAATCAAACGACTCAGGTATTTGGAACGCCTAACCCTTTAGGAATCAGAACGTTTAGTACGATGCACTCGCCCCAGCCATTCGCCGCTGTGATGGTTGCAGGGTTGTTTATTCTATTTGCCAGCCGCAGTCCGATTCGATTCCCTGCCTCTGCGGTGGGGTATTTGTCTTTTTTATTGTCACTGGCACGATCGGCGTGGCTCAGTTGGGTCGTTGGCATTGTTGTCTTTTTGCCTTCGCTAAAACCAAAACTACAAATGCGTTTGATTGTGACTATTTTAGCCATGATGGTTTTTGTATTACCTTTGACGTTCATCGAGCCGTTCTCAACTGTAATCGGCTCACGGGTACAAACGCTATTTGCAGGTAAAGAAGATGTCAGTTATGCCGATCGTGCAGAAGGCTACAGCAAGTTTCTCACTCAGGCACTCACCAACGTCTCAGGAGAAGGCATGGGCTTCACGATCCAAAGTTCTGTAATTGGCAGCAATGATAGCGGCATTCTGACGATGCTCTTGACCCTGGGCTGGCTAGGAACGTTGCCCTATTTAGGTGGTTTGCTGCTCTTGATTGCAACGCTAGCTCAAAGTCAGGAAGCGAAGTTTGATGCATTTGCCAGTACTGCTAGAGCGATCGCGATCGCCACGTTTTCTCAAATCAGCCTCAACAATGTGATGCTCAGTTCTTTTGGCATGGTGCTATGGACGTTTATCGGCATTACCATAGCAGCCCGACAATACTACGCCAAGCTCTCCGTCGAGCCACCAAAGACTAAAGACTAAAGACGTGAAAATTAAACATTTTTTTGTTCAAAGTCCAAAGTCCACCTTCAATGTTAATATTGCGCCAGTGATTTCGCGAATGATGATGACTCAAGAACCCGATATCAATAATCAATACCAGCTTCGGATGATGGCACAGGCTGTTACCGAATTAGCAGAAAGAATCGATCAAGGCTTCGATCGTACGGCTCAAAACATCGAGCAGGGCTTCGAGCGCACCAACCAAAACATCGAGCAAGGCTTCGAGCGCAACAGCCGAAATTTGGACAGTCTCAGAGAACTGGTCGAAACCGGATTTGACGACCTCAAGCGAGTTAGCCAGCAGCAGGCAGATACCGCCCGATCGCTCGCCGAAAGCGTTTCCAGATTGGTGATTTTGTTAGAGCGGAAAAGTTGACCCTCTAAAGCGGTTTAGGAATCATACCCAGACGATCGAGCAGCGCTTCATCCTGCGATCGCTCTGGATTGGGAGCCGTCAACAACACAGACCCCGTAAAAATCGAGTTGGCACCCGCCATAAAACACAAAGCTTGCAGTTCATCGCTCATTTGGGTTCGCCCCGCAGTCAGCCGCACCATTGAGTTAGGAAAGAGAAGTCGAGTGGTGGCAATGACGCGCACCAGGTCGATCGGATCAACAGGCGGCGCATTCTCTAAAGGCGTTCCGGGAATGGGAATCAGACAGTTAATCGGAATCGATTCGGGAACGGGGTCAAGATTACACAGGGCTTCGAGAAAACCTAACCGATCTTGCGTCGATTCACCCATGCCCAAAATGCCACCACAGCAGACCGAGATTCCTGCCTCGCTGACGGTGCGAATCGTTTCTAACCGATCTTGATAAGTGCGCGTCGTGATCACCTTGCTGTAATAGCTGGGCGACGTGTCCAAATTGTGATTGTAGGCTGTCAGACCCGCTTCTTTAAGCTGCTTTGCCTGATGGGGTTTGAGCATTCCCAACGTACAGCAAACCTCCATTTCTAGCGCAGCGACCTGACGCACCATTTCTAACACGCGATCGAACGGGGCCCCATCTCGCACTTCTCGCCAGGCCGCTCCCATACAGAAGCGAGTTGATCCGGCAGCTTTGGCCATTTTTGCCTCAGTCACGACTGCCTCAATCTCCATCAACGGTTCTGGCTGCAAATCCGTCTGATGATGCACGCTCTGAGAACAGTAGCCACAATCTTCGGGACACGCTCCCGTCTTGATATTGCCCAACGTACACATCTGAATGGCGCGTGGATCATGATGCGCTCGATGCGTCTTTTGCGCCTCAAACAGCAGATCTGGCAGCGACTGGTGATAAATTTTGGCGATGGAGTCGATCGAGGTCATCATGGCAGAAATTTTTGAGGGATGAGGGAGGGCGTTGCCCCGCATTCGCGAGGAGGGATGAATGGGAGTTCTGTAACTGGCGCTCATTGTTTATCAAGATTATCAGCACATCGCCGATCGAATAATGCAGAAATTCTGATCTCTCTCCAGTGATACAATGCCTACCACCATGACTCGGTTTCCTCGCTCAAAATTGCAGCCTCGCCGCTTGAATAGATCTGTTCGCGTGATTACCGTCACTGAATTATTGTGGGCTTTAATTGGGCTGCTGCTGACAATCGGCGGCACACTTCTCAAAGCCTCGATTACTGGGTTGCCGTGGACGTGGACTTCGCAGACGGTGCCCCTGCACTTTTTGGGTGTCAACTATCAGATTGGGGCGGTTTTGCTGGTGGGCTGTCTGGGTGGCAAAAATGCGGCTGTGATTTCTCAGATTGCTTACCTGGCACTGGGGTTGGTGGGTTTTCCTGTCTTTGCTCAGGGGGGCGGCCTGGGCTATCTCAAAGAACCCAGTTTTGGCTATCTAATTGGCTTTATTCCGGGCGCTTGGATTTGTGGCTACTTTGCGTTCAAAACGCCACCTCGACTGGAATCGTTAGCTTTTAGTAGCCTTTGTGGGTTGCTAACAGTTCACTTAACGGGCATTGTCTACTTAATTTTGGCTTACTCCCTCAACTGGGTCGATGCAGCCAAGCAGCCTTTCTTTAAGTCGCTGCTCAATTTTTCGGTCAACTTACTACCGGGACAGTTTGCTGTCGTTTGTGCAGTGACCGTGTTAGCGTTTGTGATGCGCCGCTTAATGTTCTACTAGTGATTGGGAGTGAGCAGTTTTGTCACTCGACCCTTAAAATTCCTCAGCCTTTAATGCTAAAAAACCGTTTCTTTTGGATTGCTGCGATCGTGGGTCTGCTGCTCGATCGATTGACCAAATTGTGGGTTGTCAAAACGATGACGCTCGGCCAGTCAATTCCTTTAATTTCTGGTGTTTTTCACTTTACCTACGTGGTCAATAAGGGGGCAGCATTTAGCTTATTTCAGGGCAGTTTGTGGCTGCGGTGGCTGTCGTTGGCGGTGAGTATTGGGCTGATGGCGCTGGCGTGGTT
Organism: Phormidesmis sp. 146-20; assembly: GCF_052939475.1. Classification (NCBI taxonomy): domain Bacteria; kingdom Bacillati; phylum Cyanobacteriota; class Cyanophyceae; order Leptolyngbyales; family Leptolyngbyaceae; genus Phormidesmis; species Phormidesmis sp. 146-20. The sequence goes on along the minus strand of NZ_JBJPHT010000006.1, from coordinate 145,337 downwards.
TGGGCCGCGGATGATTCGATGGGAGCAGTTGGGCTACGGTTTTATTTTGAGTGGCGCGTTGGGCAATGGCATCGATCGCTTCGTTTTGGGTCATGTGGTCGATTTTCTAGATTTCCGTTTAATCAATTTTCCGATTTTCAACTGGGCAGATATTTTCATCAATGTAGGAATTGTTTGTTTACTAATTGCGACGTTTCATAAACCAAACAGCGATCGAGATTCAGCCATTTAGCCAAAACATTATTTAGAGACAAAAAATGCTTTGATTGATTTAGAAAAAGCTAGATAGAGAGTCGCTACAACCAATAAAATATTCAGAAAAATCGTTGTGAAAACATCTACGATCAGACTTTTTGGAGTGGGAGACCACCGATTAAAAGGGAAATCTTTGTAGTAAGATTTTGGATACAGTTTGGGCAGATCTTGGCTTCCATGAAGGATGAAATGATAAGCCATTTTTGAGCTGTCAGTGCTGAGAATAATGGCCGTAAATCCTGCTAAAACCAGTACACCAATCCATCTGCCATAAAGTTTTCTGTGCTGCAATCCCCAAAAGCCAAGGGCGATCGCGCTAAAAATTCCAGCAACCAGCGCCACCTCAAGCCCAAAGTTGAGAGTCCAGCAGTGACCTTCTAGTTGAGAGCAAGCAGAAAAGCTTTTAACCAGACTCACCAGAATAATGAACAACATCATCAGCATCAGAGCCTGTGTAACCCAAACAATGAAAGGACGATTCATAACGCGATCGACTCCTCAAAAGCTAAAGAAAAGCCAGGTTAAAATGCTTGACCACAAAAGCCACCACACAATAGTCGCCAAGATAACTTGAACGGTTCGTCGATTAAAAGGAGCGCTCAGATTTTGTAACCCGTGTAATCGACTGGTCAACACATAACTCAACGGCAAACCCACAGGCACAATTACTGATAAATAAATTCCCATAATCCACAAATTGCCATTGCTAGTTGGGATGGCTTGACGCTGTAAGAGCGTGTTCAACAATATTGCCCAAACTGTAGAGATCAAAAGCCCAGGAATTCCCATTAAGGCCAGTCCGACAACAATCAGACCCAAAGCAATCAAAGTCCAAAGTCTGAAGGTTTTCCAACGAAACGTCATTGCTTTACCTATAAGTTTGAATGCGCGATTTGAGGCTTGCGATCGACGCTTTGTGTAGAAGAAATAAAAGGCTGCTTGCAAATTTTTAATTGCGGTACTAGATACCTGGCGATCGTCCCTAACTCCTTAAAAAGTGAGGAACTCGATTAAATATTTTTGCGACCTTGATGTAAATTTGATGAAACTGTTTGCCCTGCATAGATCGGCTCCCTAGATTCCCACAGGTCAGGGATTTTGAACCAAACAACGCAGCGAAAAAGATTCATCGAATTCACGTTACTTCGGGAGCGCCTTAGTTTTGACCTTCGAGCGAGCCATTGGATTGCGCGTGATCAAAACCCAGTCTTCCACCATCCAGGCTTGAGTTTGGGGAGATAACGTCACCTCAGACCGTTGTCGCAGTTGGTAAGGATGAGGGTCAGTTTTCCAATGCTGCTGAAGCGCTTGAGGAGAAGCGGGAATCACCGCCCGATCGCTATAAAAATTCAACGACGGACGATTGAAAGCATAAGACGTATAGACAACCTGCCCCGGTGGAGTTGCTTTGCGAATCATATCGGCTACGGGCCGCACCGGATAAGCCTCTGACAACTCCCAGACCCAATGATCAGACATCATCAACACCAGCAGCGTTAGATAAGTTCCCCACAGCAGCACTGAGATAAACTGCGTATCCTGGCGACTGATCAAAATCGCCGTAATCGCCAGCGTCAAAGCCAGCGTCAAAAACACCAGTTGCAAATCAGGCTGAAAATCAACCTTGAAATAGTAAGCGCTACCCACCCCCGCTACCCCCGCCAACAGCACAAACACACCACACCATAACCGGGACTGAGCGATCGGGCGAACTTGAAAAATCTCCGTCGTCAAAGGATGCCACAGGCGGCTCAGTTGGGCACCCACCACCAGCGACAGCGCAGGATACATCGGCAACACATACCAGGGCAGCTTGGTTTTCATGACTGAGATGGTCACAAAATAAATTACACTCCACAGCAGCGCCAACTTTGCCCAACTCAGCGTGCGATTGTCCCAGGCCAGCCGAAATCCTGACGGCAAAAAAACCAGCCAGGGCACCCATTTAAGCAACTCGACCAGGTAGTACCACACCGGCCCGCGATTGGGGCCAACCGTTTCCCAGACTCGCTTGGCAGACTGATTTAACAAGTGCGCGTCTACAAAAATTTGGCGATATTGCTCCCATTGGGCGTAGTACCAGAGCGCAACCGGAGCCACCCCTAGCAAAATGCCACACCAGAGATAGCGAGACGTGATCAGGCGCGGCGTGTCCCAAATGAGAAAAATCAGCGCGATCGCCCCCAGCAAAATGGCCAAGATTCCTTTCGTCAAGAACAGCAGCCCAAAGCCGACCCCCACCCCCAATCCCCAGCGCAAATCTCGCCGCGATCGCAGCAGACAGGCCATCAGCCACACAAAGAAACACAGCACTGCCCCATCCAACATTGCCAACCGCCCGTGACGCACCACAGGCAGCGAAGTCAGGTAAACCAGAGCCGTAAAGACAGCCGCCGATCGCTGAAAAAACAGTTCTCGCCCCATCCAATACATCAATGGCACAGAACAGGCAGTCAGCATGGCTCCCGGCAGTCGAGAAGTCCATTCATTTACGCCCGCGATCGAGTAGAGCAGCGCCATCAGCCAATGGACTAGAGGCGGTTTGTTGAAATAGGGATTGCCCGTCAGTTCTTTGGGATAGATCCAATTTTCGGAGCCAAAGGGCGATCGAGCCATTTCTCGTGCCACTTGAGCCACAATGCCTTCGTCCCAATCGCGCAAGGGCAAATTTCCCAAACTGACCCCAAACAGCACCACCGCCGCCACAAATAGCCCAATCAGCCAGCCGCGATCGATCCAGGAGTCAAATCGAGGAGTTCCCATTCCAAATTGGCGATTTGTCGAAATTTCGTGACCCATGCTCCACTCCTAACAACCCAGGACTACGGTTGATCTAGTTGATCTATTTACAAAATCGGCTGTCAGGGGGCAGATGAGCGATCGCTCAGCCCGGTCATTCCTTACCTGTGCGCTTCCAACTTTCTATTATCCACGTCCAGCCTCTACCAGCACATTCAGAACTCAATCAGTCTGCCGAGATAAAAGTGAAAAACCGTTACTGGTCGTTGTCCTCATCGGCTCGAATAAAGGAGGCTTCCTCTAACTTTTTGACCCCGCCGAGCGTCAGTAGGGTGAGAACCGTTCCACTGATTGCAAGCTGCCACCAGCCACAGCCCGACACGATACCCAGAGCAGCCGTCACCCAGATCGAAGCGGCCGAAGTCAGCCCCTTAACCGTGGGACTGGAGCGATCTTGCCGAGACAGATGCAAAATTTCGCCTGCACCCAAAAAGCCAACCCCCGTCGCGACCCCCTGAATAACTCGGCTCACCCCATCTGCCGAGATCGAAAACCCCGCCGGAATCAACGTAAACAGCGCCGCCCCTAGACTGACGAGCATGTGAGTTCGGAGTCCAGCCGATTTGCGATTTCGTTGACGGTTCCAGCCGATCGCTCCGCCCAAAAGCAGCGCCAATCCCAGTCGCAAAAGAATCGTTTGCCAGTCATCAGAACGAATTAGATAAGAAGCCATCGATCGTTTTCACTCAACTTGTGGAACATTCAAAAGGAATTGCATTATAAGGGGCCGCTTAAACAGGGTAGGTTGCTCGTCATCTTTCTCAAGACAGACCCGTTATCTTTCTAAAGACAGAGGTGAGGTTAAAAGGCTAGAGCAAGCTATCAGGAATCCTCACAAGAAACTCACAAGTTTCTAATAGATTGCTAATCAAGAAGTTTCTCGTCAACTCAACTTTTTAGGGTCGCAAATCCAAAACTTCTACGCTTTGTGACCTGCTTTACAAGATTGATTAGTTTACCACCCAAAAGATGGGGGAATTCCCGCTTGTTGCTGATCCCCGGACTCGGCTAAGGTGAACGTGAGGACTGAAAGACGGTTTTACAAAGTGTATTGTCCGATTCATTCTTTAACAAAAGTTAGGTTAAAAATCATGGCTGAATGTCCTTGCTGCGCTGAGAAATTATTACGCCATGTTCGACAAGGTGGAGTGTATTGGTTTTGTACCCACTGTTGGCAAGAAATGCCTGATTTAGCCTCTCAGGTGCTCGATCGTGAGCATCAACAGCTTGTCAAGCAAAGAAAATCGCAAGTGCTGGTTGGGAAGTAGGCAAGCTCGTAGCATTCCATTAAGCGACAGGGCCAGTGCCTTCCCTTTCTGCAACCGAATGCAGAGGCAACCTGACTCGAATCGTGGTTCCAACGCCTTCCTGACTAGAGACCGAAATTTGTCCTCTATGCACCTCGATCGACTGCTTGACGATCGCCAACCCCAGACCATTGCCCGAAATGGTGCCCACATTCATACCGCGATGAAACGGCTCAAACAATCTAGCCTGATCCTCTACTGAAATGCCGATCCCCTGGTCTTGCACTTCAAAAATTGCCTGATTAGATTCACAGGTTAAGCGACAGACGATCGAGGAGCCAGAGGGCGAGTATTTGATGGCATTGGAGAGCAGATTGCTAAAAATTTGTCGCAGCAGCTTTTCGTCCATGTGGGCAGGGATAGCGTTTAGTTTGATAGCGTCTAGTTTGCCAGAGGACTGCACCTCCAAAATCAATTTGTGGTCTTGTTGATCATTAAGCTGCATCTCATCGAGCAAGCGCTGACAGAAGGCAAGAAGGTCGATCGGGGCAGGTTCAAAGTTTAGCTTTTTAGCTTCGGCGCGTTCGATCACGAGAATGTCACTCAGCAGATTGTTCATATTCAGTGCGGCATTTTGAATGCGTTGGATATGTTCGATCTGTTTGTCGGGTGTCCAGTCGCCTGCATAAAATTCCAGCAGATCGGCTGACGAGAGAATCGTACTCAGAGGCGTGCGAAATTCGTGGGAGGCGGTTGAGACAAAGCGCGATTTTAATTCGCTCAGTTCTCGTTCGGTTTCCAGAGCTTTGCAGATTTCGACCTCGGCCTGCTTGCGATCGGTAATGTCAATACAAGAGCCAATGTGTCCGCCAAAACTGCCATCCGGCATAAATCGAGGAACACCCCGGTCAATCACCCAGCGATAGTCTCCATCGGCCCGTCGCAGTCGATATTCGATTTCAAAACTGGTGCGATGCTTCGACGCTTCCTGATAGGTGGCCTCACAATAGGGGCGATCGATTGGATGAACGGCATCAAAGAAACTCCCGTCTTCGGGGTGGCGCGTGTGCCCCATAAACTCCAACAAACTCTCATTGCAAAACACAAATTCTCCCGTAGAGTCAATCATCCAAAGCAACACGGGAGCGCTATTTGCCATCGTCCGAAACCGTTCTTCACTTTCACGCAGGGCTTGCAGCAATTGACTTTGAGTTAGAGCAATCTCGACCTGATTAGACAACTGCTGCAACAATTCGATCTCAAAACTCGACCACTGACGCGGGCTGCCCTGATGAGCCACCAACAGCCCCCAAATCGAATCTTGCTGCACGATCGGCACGACTAATCTGGCTCTCACCTTGACCGATCGCAAAAAATCTGAGGTCGGCGACGCTTCTTGCTCAATGTCTTCTACCGCTTGCACCACGCTACGGTAGTCGGTTTGAGGATGTCCGGGTAGTAAAAGTTCAGTCTTATAAGTGCCGCCGATTAGAGAATGCCAGCCAGGGCTGACGGCTTCGTGGGTGACGGTGCCCGTCCCATCGGGTGAGAGACGATTGATCAGCACGCGATCGGCTTGCAGCAGATTTCTCACCTCAGTAACCGTCGTTTGAAGAATTTCTTCTAAATGCAGAGACTGCCGAATTTTGAGGGTTACATCCGCAAAGAGTTGCGATCGCAAGTTTTGACGCTGAAGTGCTTCTTCGGTCTTTTTGCGCTGAGTGACATCTCGCTGCAAGCCGACCCAGTAGGTGTACTGCCCGATTTGATCGGTCACCGGAAACATGCTCAACTCCACCCACACCTCAGAGCCGTCTTTGTGATAGTTAACCAGTTCGACGAGACTCGGCTCCCACTTTTTGAGGGCAGTCCGAATCTGCTGGAGAATGCCCCAATCGGTGTTTGCCCCTTGTAAGATGCGCGGCGTTTTGCCCACCACTTGATCTGGCGCGTAGCCCATCATTCGGGTAAAGGCCTGATTGACGTAAATAATTTTGGGGCCGGGCAGTTCGACGGGTTCGGCTTCGGTAATGACGATCGCGTCGTTGGCATTGACGATCACCGATTCCAACAGTCGCAGGCGCTGTTCTTGTTGTTTGCGATCGGTAATATCTTCAGCAATTCCCGCAATCCGATACACTTTGCCCTGCTGATTTCTCACCGGAAAGGCTCTCGCCAATAGCCACCGCTCTGCGCCATCTGCTCTCGTAAAGCGATACATCACCTCCGCAGGCTTACCGCGCAGCACTTTTCGACTGGTTTTGAGGACTGAATGCAAGTCAGCTAAATGAACTCGACTCAGCCAGAAGTCAGGCGATTTGTGATAACACCCCTTGCTGCCATAGCCCAACACCTGCTCACACGCGGGACTAATGTAAATCAGCTTTTGATCTTCGACTGCATACATCCAAAAAATCTGCTGGATATTTTCTGCCAGTTGACGAAAGCGTTCTTCACTTTCCCGCAGTTCCTCTTCTGCCTGAGTGCGCTGAGTGATGTTTTGCACCAGTGAGAGAATGGAAATCAATTCGCCTGACTCGTCAAACAACACCGAGTTATACCATTCACAATGCACGATCGCCCCCGTTTGAGTAAAGTTGCGATGATAGCTGACATTGCGCGTGGCTTCTCCGTTGAGCAGGGCGGCGATCGTCTGATCCACCGTCTCCATATCTTCAGGAACGACAAAGCTCCAACTGCCAAACTGCCGACCCAGTACTTCTTCGACCTCCCAGCCAAAGAGCGTTTCTGCTTCTCGTGACCAGCGCGTGACTTTGAGGCTACGATCCCACTCGACCACCGCCAGCGGAGAGTTGTCTACATGAAAGGTCAGACGCTGCATGGCTTCTCGCAGGGCTTCTTGAGCCTGATCGCGCTCGTGAATCGTCTGCACCGAATCAGTCATATTGCGAAAATAAAGCGAGACTCCGCCCTTGGATGGGTAAGCCCGCACAGAATACCACTGAGCACAGGGCGCATAGTAGTCAGTCAATTCCAGCGGAACGCCCTCCGATAGAGCGCGACGATAGAGCCGCCCAAAACTCGTCTCGCCAAACGTAGGAAACTCCTTCCAAATGACTTCGCCAATCAGATCTCTGGCAGATTTGCCCAAGGTGCGAGCGGCTTCAGGGTTGATATAGGTAAAGCGGGAGTCGCGATCGAGCGCCACAAATCCATCGGTAATACTCTGCAAAATTTGAGAAATCTGCTCTCTGGCCAGTTCTGCTTCGGCGCGGGCAGCTTGTTCTCGTGTGAGCAGTTGGGCGCGTTCTGCTTCGACCCATTTGCGGAGCGTAATGTCTGAAAAGGAGACCACCACGGCATAGGATACCCTGTCACTCGGACGAAACAACGGCTGTGAGTTGACCGAAATCCACGTCACTTGACCGCTTTTGCACAGCCCCATCACCACTTCTGAGCAGGCAACTCCCGTCCGGGCGGTGATCATTCCGGGAAAGCTTTCACTGGCAAAGGGCGACAGATCTTCGTGAACGGCTTGCCAGTCAATATCCAACACATTACGCTGATACAACTCGCTGGACGATCGCTGCAAAATCCTCTCAGCGCTGGCGTTACAGGTTTGAATTGTGCCATCTGCATTGAGCACCATCACCCCCTCATGCATCGCGGCCACAATCGATCGATAGCGTTCTTCACTAGCGCGAAAGGACTCCTGGGCCCATTTGCGACGCATCACTTCGGCTTGAAGTTGGGCACCCCCTTGCGGGTCACTCGAAGCAGTCGCGCTTTCTGGTCGGGTAAGCTGCACCAGGGGCGAACAACCTTCACGACAGGCGGTTAGCTTGAGGTCAGTCAGGTCTCGTCCGATCGCCTGAAACTCAACCACATTCCCCTGCAAATCTCGAATCGCGCGACTTGTCCATCGGTGCCAACGGGTTTGCCCATCGATCATCTGACACTGCTCATAGCCGTCGATCGCCTCCCCCGTCACAACAACGCTGCGCTGAGATTGACAATCCGTTTGAGCGACCAAATTGAAAAAGTTATCCCCCAAAAGGGACGATCGACACCGACCAAAATAGCGACAGCAGGCTTCATTCATATCAACCAGCGTGCCATTTGGAAGAAAGCGGCAGACGACATCAGCCTGGTCTTCGACGATCGCTGCATACCGCGCTTGACTCAGGTGCAGCGCTAACTGCAAATCAGAAGGTGTTTTTGGCTGGCAAGGCTTACCATTGAGCGGCAAAGGGGCTACTTTAGGCAAGGCATCGTCTCTCTCCTGCAACTGTGCCTGAAGCGCTCTTACCAGATCTTCTAATTCAGCATTGCGTCGCCGTAACCTGATTTGCTCTTCTTCCCGCATGGTGAGTGAGTTACGTTCTAGGTTGATTGTTTGCTCAAACAAGTCTGCATTTCCGCTCATCCCTCATCCCTCACCCCTCATCCTTCGATCCCTCATCCCTCATCCTCCGATAAGGAAGCTCCACGACAAACGTTGTCCAACCGTCTCTACTTTTGACATCGATCGTCCCCTGGAGTTGATCGATCAGCTTTTTGACCAGTGCCAACCCCAGACCTGTACCGCCTTGAGGCCAGCGATCGCACCCGACTCCTCGATAAAATTTATCAAAAATTCGGGGCAGATCTGCTTGAGGAATCTCCGCCTGATTGACGACCAAAAACCGCAGCATCGCACATCGACTATGAAGGTTAGACTCGCACACCTTAAACAAAATTTCACCGCTACTGGGTGTGTACTTACAGGCATTGTTGAGAAGCTCGATAAAGATGCGTTGGAGGCCTACGCTGTCATACAGAATCGTCGGCAAGTGGGCAGGCAGGTCTACCTTAAAGGTTTGCTGGCGATCGCGAGTGCGAATCTGAAACGACTGAATGATTTTGTTAAGCTGTTCTCGCAGGTCGATCGGTTCTGGGGTAGCCAGCGCTTCTCCGGATTCGAGCTGATAGAGATCTAAAAGATTTTGAATGAGCGCATCACATTGGTCACAGGCTGATAGGGCAATTTCGGTATATTGTTTGCGGTTGTCTGGCACCGATTCGATTAGCTGCAAAGCGACTTTAATGGTCGTCAAAGGGGCCCGCATATCGTGAGTGATGGTGCTGACAAGATCGTCTTTTTGGTGGTTGAGTTCTTGAAGTTCCAGGACTTTTTTTTGAATTTGAGATTGGGCACTGTGACGCTTGAGTCGAGCGGCGATCGTTTCTAACAAGTCCATCCGCCGAAACGGTTTGGTCAGATAGTCATCGGCTCCCAGATTCATGCCCTGACGAATTTCTGCGCGATCGGCTCTAGCCGTTAGAAAGATAAACGGAATCATTGACGTTGAGGGGTCTTGACGCAGTTCTTCTAATACGCCGTAGCCGTCAAAATCTGGCATCTTGATATCACAAATGATCAGATCGGGAGACGTTTCTTTAGCCATCTGAATGCCGACAAATCCATTTTCAGCATTAATCGAATCGAAACCACCAGAGGCTAATATTTCAACAATATTTAACCGAACGTCTTTTTCATCTTCGATCACGAGTATCCTCATTTGATCGCCTCACTTTCCTGATTTAGCAGTTCTGGCGATCTGGAGAAAGACAAAGACTGGGGCAAGGAGCACATTCCCAAAAAGAGGAGAAGAGTGGTGTGAAACACGATCGAGCACGAGATGGAGACTACGAACAACGGAAGGACAATCAAAACGGTTTACAGAAAGGCAGATTATGGGCAGGTTGAGGCATGACAAATAGGGGAGCGATCGACAGCAAAGTTAGCCGCCGTCCTCTTACAACCCAGTCACCCTGGCTATACAACGCTGCCAAAAAAGGTATTCGGCGCAAAACAGGTTTTTAGGTGGGTCACAAAAGATCACAAAATTCTTTTGCCCCTGACTAGGTTTAGTCAAGACATCAACTCGCACCCTGGTCAAACACGTTATTAATGACTAATACTATCTGGTTTTCCTATCCAGAAACGAGCAACCCTTCAACACTAATTTTTTGATGTCAGTACAGATGTCTTTTTGTGTCTTGTTTATACCAGAGGTCTAAACTTCATTAAGGAACTAATGACTTCCCGAAACCCTATTGTCCACACTGCAAGTTCCAAAATTTCAGAAGAGAAGTTGATCAGGATTTTTATTAATCTACTTCTGGTATGCAGTAAATATCACATTCACTCTAAAGATACTTGCTAATCTAGCATAGATTCAGATTTTCTTATGGCCAGCAAAATTCATTAGCTGAAGTCGAAACTCAAGTAGGTCTATCTATGCCCTTCGTCTATCTATGCCCTTCTATGCAAAGCTCCTGTACTTAATGACTACTGTTAAAACGACAACTATTTAAAAGTTCCGCTCCATAGATTTCGCTTTATTAAAGCTTGCTCCAATAGATCTCGCCCCAATAGATAAAGCGCCAATCCCCTTTTGCTGAGGGCTGACGCTTTACCTAAGTATTCATAGAGTTTAAGGTTAGAGCCTTTAAATGAGCTGGCTCCATTTGATATGTACTTAGAATGCCAGGATTTCATCACAAATTTGAAGGACGTAATGTTTTCTTTATATTTCGTGCCTCTTGCGAATTGTGAGAAAAGATGAAGTTATATATTGATCATTTGGGGTGATAGATGCACCGTTTGGCAAATCGAGAAGACAAGCTGCTTTTACCCTGTGCTAGGGCTTTCCGGGAGTCAGAGAAGCGCCCAAGGCTTGAGAGAGCCAGACTTCAAACGAGTGAACGGGATAGCGACGGGCGGCTTCGGTGGGGTCTACCATTGGCTTGACCAAAACAGTAAACATGCCCAAACGGTTGCCCGCTAACACGTCAGTAAAGAGACGATCGCCCACCATACCCACCTGTTCGGGAGGCAGACCCATCGCCGTTACAGCGCGTCTTAGCTTGCGGCGAGAAGGCTTCCCGGCTCCGATGATGTAGGGCAGGTTAAAGGGGGCGGCAATTCGCTTAATCCGATTTTCGCTGATGTTGTTGCTGACGAGCCAGAGCGTTGCGACCTGCTGAATGGATTCGAGCCAGGGTGACAATTCTGCACAGGCTTTGGCTGACGTAATCGGCACGAGAGTTTCATCAACATCCAGCACCAGACCTTTGAGTTGATGCTGCTGAATAATGTCGGGTGTCAGGCTCAAAATCGAGCTTTCCAAAATCAAGTCAGGTTGTAAAAGTTTGCCCCAGGACATAAAGCACAAATTAATAGAGGAATAAAGGTCAAACGGTAGAGACACTAAATCGAAATTTGGATGGCGTGCAGTCCCTGAGCTTTAAAGTTTTACCATCAGGTTTGGCAAGAAACTCTAAATCTGGAACAAAACGCAGTTTCTCAAGTTTAGCGGTTGGTGGAGTCGCAAAAACAGCCGCTTGGAGAAAGTAATGGTTCGGGGTGTAAAGCGATCGCCTCTACTCCTGCCCCTAAATGTACGTGAATTCGACGAAGTTTTTTCGCTTTGATTGAGAGCGCTTCTGCCCTTCAAGGTGCCAATTCTGGGGACTTTAAAGCACGATTTCCGGTTCAAAGTTCCTTTCGGATGGGGGTGTAGAGGGCAACTCGACTCTGAAACCGAAGCGATAAATTTCACCGAATTTACGTTAGATTCAGGCAACCAGTTGCGTTATTTCAGCTAGATTGCCCAGTTCTTCATCCATGTCAGCAGGAGCGCGGATCAATTTGCAGACTTGGCGGCTTCGGGCTTGGGTTTTTGGGCTTGCTCTGCCTCGACTCGATCGCGGATGTCGCCTTGAGCCGATTCATGTTCTGCGAGGGTGCGGCTAAAAACGTGGGTGCCATCGTAGCGGGCCACAAAATAGAGATAGTCGGTGGCTTCGGGGTCTAACGTGGCTTTGAGGCTGGCTACACCTGGGCTGGCGATCGGCGTGGGCGGCAATCCGACATTGATGTAAGTGTTGTAGGGCGATGGCGTTTTGACTTGGTTCAGCGTAAGCGGATTTTCTTTGGTTTGCTGAATGCCTAATCCATATTCGACGGTTGGATCAGATCCCAACGTCATGCCTTTTTTGAGCCGATTGGTAAACACGCCAGCAATGCGCGATCGCTCCGAGGCGACGACGGCTTCTTTTTCGACGATGCTGCCCAGAGTCACCCACTGCGCCAGGGAAAGTTGAGTTTTGCCTTGATGCTGATTGTAGACCGGGAGGGCGACTTGCTCAAAGCGATCGAGCATCTGCCCAACAATCTCTTCTGGCGTGACCGCAGATCCGACAGAAATCTGGTAGGTATCGGGATAGAGAAACCCCTCCAGATGCGGAAGATTAGTCGGCAACCAGGGATACTTTCCTGTCGGCACCTGACTCGCCGCGTTGACAAAATCCTCCGCCTTAAAGAAGCCCTGCCGTTCAAAATAAGCGGCCATTTGTCGGATTGACCAGCCTTCTGGAATCGTAAAACTACGCTGGGCCACCTCACCCATCCAAATTTTGTCCGCAATCTGCTGCAAAGGCTCCGTCGTCGAGAGTTGATAGTTTCCAGCCTGAAACCCACCGTCTGGATTTCTAAACATTAGCCAGCGCGCCCAGATCTCCCAGGCCTTGGCAGACTTGATCAGCCCCGCCGCCTCTAGCTCCTGCCCAATCTGCTGCGCTGAGGTGCCCTGCGGGATTTGAATCACGACCTGCTTTTTGGCATCGGCTGGTTTCTCGATCGGCGCACTTGCCCAATCCCACCAGGCCTGCGCCCGCCACGCTGAGACACCCAGAGCCGAGCCAATCAAAAGTAGATAAAACGACCACCTGGCAATTCGTTGAACAGCTTTCATCTGATAGTTTGGGTTGAGAGTAGTGCTGGGCTGCAAAACGATCTCTTCGAGATACCCGCAAGGGGTCGCTTCAAGTTAACCCACAAAAAATCGCGTCAGCCAGAACAAATGATAAGGCTCTCTCGTCTTTAGTCAAGATTGATTAAAAGTTTTTATCAGAGAGATGGGCTAAGAATGATGAACGGTGAATCGGTATCAATTCATCATCCATCATTCAGCCTCTCCCTACTCCAACTCATCAAACAGTTGGTCTTCGATCATCGGCAGCATTGGCTCGATTTTCTTTAGCTCCTCTGGTGAGAGCAAATGGGGCTGACCTGCGTCGTCCATCCTCGCCAAAATGAAAAACGGGTCAAGTGGCGCATAGATAGCGTACTCCTGCTCCTCATGGTAGAAGCTCGCCAATAGCTGCAACTCTTCCTGCTCATCCTGGGAGTCTGACTCGACCCCGGCCCACTCTTCTTCGTCTTCCACAAATTCGGGAAGGTCGCCCTCTACGGTCAACACGACGGCAGTCCGCTTGAGGGTGAGATTTTGCTCTTCTAAGACGGCTTTTGCGGTCGAGAAAACGAGGTTAAGTTCTTCGTCATCTTCGACCAAAACGGCTTCGTCTTCTTCCCCGTCTTCCTGCCAGGCAAAGATTTCGACCGGGGAATCAACGGGGAGCAACAGGACATACTCCTGTTCTTCGACTTCCAGGGAATGCTCAATGTAGCAAGTGAGGGTCAGCCCCGCCTCGTCTGTCAAAGTTACTGTGGGAGCATCCATATCAATGCTGTCTTCATCCATTGGACTCTCTCTATCTCGGTTCGATTCGGGCATTTCGTGAAACTCCTCAGCGCGCACATGGCTCTCTGAAAAGTATCTCTCAGAACGGGTACCTTCGCGAAAGGGGAGTTGGTTTTGGGTGGGGTTTTGGGGGGTGGGGTTTTGGGTGTGGGGTGTGGGGTTTGAGATCTTATCCTTCATTCCTTATCCCTCATCCCTCATCCTTCATCCCTCATCCCTCATCCCTTGTTCCTTCCTGAAGTCTGCGCTCATCTAACCATTGTTGCAAAATAAGGGACGCTGCTTTGCGATCGATTAGCCCCTTATTGCGAGAAGGTGAAATATTTTGGGCGTGAAGAAGCTGTTCTGCTTGGTAGCTGGTCAATCGCTCATCGACGTATTCTATGGGTAGCTCTAGCGCTCTGGAGAGTGCTCTGGCAAGTTTTTGGGTTTGTTTTGCTTGAAAGCCGATCGAGCCGTCCATTGAGTAGGGCAAGCCAATCACGAGAATTTGCACGCGCCGTTCTTGAATCAGATATTTTAGCTCGGCAACCACTTGATCAAAGGATTTGCGCTCGATCGTCATCAGCCCCGTGGCGATCAGGCCTGTTCCATCGCAGCCAGCCACACCGATGCGCTTCCGACCTAAATCTAGACCCAGAGCGGAAACGAACGGCATGGTCTATCCCTCAAACAGATGAATTAACAGCAGGGGTCTTCTCGTTGAGGTTCGCTTTGAGAGGCGAGATTGACCAAATCTTGAACGGTACTGTTGGGGGTATCTGGCGCAGAGACTTTGGGCGAGTTGTCTGGCTTGAGGTCTGGCGGAGTCTGCTTGGTGGAGTTGAGGATTGAAATTCGTCCCGGAACGGGCTTACGAGAAGGCTGTAGTCCTTGAAGCACGTCGGCAAGCTGCAATCCTTCTAAAGCGCCTGGTTTGGCTTCTCGAAGTTTGTGCCAGACCGATCGCGACATCACCAACGTATGGGCGATGCGATCGGCTCCAATCCGCTCCAGATATTCTTCTCGTTCTGGCTGGTAGTCTGAGGAGGCGAGGTGCAGAGATTGAGCGGGCACTTCTTGGGTAATGCGGGCCATCTGAGACATCAGCTCAGGATAGAGCCAGGTGTAAGCGGGATTGACGGTCAGTTGGGCGGTGTGGGGCTGAGACCCGTCGCGGCAAAGACGAATTTGAAAGTAACCGATCGCCGCTTTGCGCTGAGGCTCAAACACATATCCACTGACGGATTCAGATTGGGTGAGCCACTGTTTGGCCCATTCGGTCAGAGAGCCAAACAAACTGGTTTTAAAGTCTTGAGTGTGGCGATCGTAAACCTGGCGCACGAGAGGCGGCATGGCCATCGTGTCAAGCTGATAAAGCAACTGAGCGTCTGCATTACTAACAGGCAGCAGATTAGGCAGATCGGGTTCTCGCTCAGACAAATCTTGCAGCAGTTTGGGGGAAATCTCCCAGTAGGTCATCTGGGCCAGCGATTGAAACCCATTTTTGCGGTAAAGGGCCAGTCCTGATTTGTCGCTGACATCGATTTCTAAAATCCAGGTGCGGGCTTGCCAGATGGTTTCGAGGCAGTAGCGCAGCAGCAGGGAACCCACGTCACTCGTCGTCAGCAGCGTGGTTGATTGGGGCGTTTCTTCAGACTCATCGGTTTGGCTGGGCGCATTTAGCATTACGGCATCGACGGCCACGCGATCGACTCTCCAGGTGCTGCGAGTCCGATTAAACGGGGACACCTGAATCATGCCCTGAATTTTCTGGTTCAGTTCGGCAACGTTGACTGAGACGGCATCCTGTAAGGGATTGGGGAACAGGCTGAGAAACTTGAGAATGCCATACCAGCGGCGAATTGAGACGGGCTTTTCTCGCACCATCGAGCAATTAGGGCTTTCTGCTTCTACAGCTTCTGTACTAAGCCGATCGACGGCCTCCAGGTCACGATACTGAAGTGGACGAATCACGACATTTGGGGTTTGAGAAAACGCTCGAATCATGGTGGTAAAGCGGCTATTCACCCTCTCAGGTTAGGAGTTTGGCGATCGAACTGGGTCAGTCTTGAGAAAGATTCGGATTGAGCCAGAAGGATTCTAGAAAGAACTGATCGAATCCGGTTTGCTGGAGCGGTTTAGCAGCGACTCAGTAGGGCGGATCAGCACCACAGGGGTTTGCTCATCGGCGTTCCCGGCGGGGTTGGTGATCAGGGCTTGTCTGAGCAGGTTGGTTGACAAATCAGAAGTCGCTGCCAATATCTTAACTGCTTTTAAGTCGTTCACGTCTACGATCGCCGCAGAGAGTCCGGTTTCTCGCTGAATTTCATCGACGATCGCTTGGGGATTTTGGGGCCCCAATACAATGAACTGATCGTAAGGCGGCAGCGTGCCCGTGACATCATCAATCAGACGGGCCTGTTCTCCAGCGAGTCGATAAAAGAAGCCTGGTTGACCAAAAACCTTGCCGATCGCGCCCGCTAAAAAGGCGATAAAAACCCGTTCTGCACCGACCAGATCGATGAGAGTTTGCAGCCCGCAGGCTGTGGCCAAACTGGAAGTTGGCATGAACAAATAGCACAACCGTTTTGCCAGCCATCCGGGGTTAACAGTACTAGGGTGATGAAAGCGGCCTTGCATGATGGCGATCGGCGTTTCGCCAATGGTGACGATATCTCCCGATTGGGCGTGGGGCGTGACATAGCGACGAACGATCGCAACGGGATTGTCTAACTCAGTGAGTAAATGGGTACGAATCGGCAACACGTCGGCACTAGCCGCAGGTCGCCAGCGTTTGGAGTCTTCGACATTGGGAAAGGTCAAGGGCACAATTACATGGCGCGTTTTAGGAATCCGACCTTGTGGCCCATAGGTGACATAGTGAACTTGAATCCAGGCGACTTTGAGGTGAGTCAGGTCGGCTCCTTGCAGGTCGATCGTGATCCCGATCGGGTCTGGTTTGCCAATTTTGACGATGTGCCCTTCCCAATATCCGTCGGCTCGTGCATCTCGGAATCGAGGAGTGACTTGGGTTTGGGTAGTAATGCCTTCTAGACTGGCAGACGAGAGCAAGCGAACCTCAATCCGCAGTTCGGGCACCATCACTTCTAATCGCTGTGTGAGATTACGGAATTCTAATTCTCCGACGATCACATACTGCTGCGGCTCATAAACCTCAAATTCCCATTTACCAGAGGTTAATTCCAGCTTATTGCCTGCCCGATTTCGATATTGAAGGTCGAGGGCAACCAGAATCAGCGCAATTAGCCCGATCGCACTCCCGATGATGCCGATTAAAACGTCGATAGTTCCCACAATCTCTGATCTGAATAACTCTTTCACAAAGTCTAGAGTAGTGTGGCAACAATGCAGCGATCGGGCAAGAGAGTTTTGGATTCTATCCTCCTTACCCCTCACTCCTCACTGTTTGCTGAGAACTTCGTCATCCGTGGAGAAATCGATCGTCGCCTGATCGCGTCCAGAAGCCAGATAATCGTTCTCAAAAGAGTCTTTTAAGCCCGACAGCAGATCATATTGAGGTTGCCAGTTGAGATCTTGCATCGCTTTGTGAATGTCTGCGAAGAAGTGCTGAGTCCGCATCGGGAAGGCTTTACGCTTGCCAAAATCAAATTGTTTTGCGTCGTAGTGGACAATTTTGAGGGCAGCGGGATTTTTTCCAGCGGCGGCGGCACACGTACGCGCCAACCCGTCAAAGGTGACAAAACGATCGCCTGATACGTTATAGATTTGCCCGATCGCTGGCGCGTTTCCTAACACATTTGCCATCGCTTGCGCCAGATCTTGCACATGCCCAAATTGGGTGAAATGCTGACCGTGACTGGGAATGGGAACGGGACGATCGCGAACAATTCGGTCAAAAAACCAGGCTTCTAGATCGTTGTAGTTCTGCGGGCCATATATATAAGTAGGACGGATGGATGTGAAGGGCAGTTTTTGGGCAGCCAGATAGGTTTCGGTGTCATGTTTGCCCTTGTGCCGACTTTTGGGATCGACGGGATCGCTCTCAAAATGAGGCATTTGGTCTGATTTGAGGTACACGCCCGCCGAACTCATGTAAACAAAATGCTCAATTCGTCCTTGAAAAATCTCGGCTAACGGCTGGGTGTCGCTCAGTTCGCGTCCATTGTTGTCAAAAACTGCGTCAAATTCTTTGCCCGTCAGCTTTTCTTTGAGGTCAGCCGGATTGGTACGATCGCCCAAAATTTGCTCTACCGCAGCGGGAACGGGCTTATTGCCTCGATTAAACAGCGTGACTTCGTGCCCTTGCTCCAACAATATTCGAGTCAGATAGACCCCGATGAATCGAGTCCCGCCCATGATGAGAATCCGCATACCGACTGCTCCAACGATCGACAACTTTTCATCTTAAAGCGATTGGGCGATCGGACTGAGATCTGCTGTTGCAACGTTCAGCTTTTCTAACGATCCTGGGACAGTGATTTGAGAAGGGGCTGAGGTACAAAACTTAACTTCAAAAATGTTGTTAATTTTTGTATTGCTCAACCACATCCCGCTTAATTTTCGGATAGTCTGTCAATCGATTAAGCGAGATAACTCGTCCGACGACTAGTCCTCATATTCAATTCTTTGCAGTAGTTTTTTGGTTCTGGGGTTATACATGCCTAGATTGGTGATGGCTAAACTTTGAGTGTAAGTCCAGGGAAACTGTTGAGCAAAGAAATCCTCAAACTTTTTGGCTTGCTGAAACACATGCTTGAGTCTGCGATTTTTTCTAGCTACGTTGCGCCAAAATTCTCCAGTATTCTTAAAGAATTTCAGTTCAATCACCAGAAAGTTGTAAGCCTCATTCATCAAAATCAGGTCGCCTCTATGCGTTTCAATGATCTTCTTTTCAACGTTGTAAGGACGAATCAGCCACTCGTAGCCAACGACATAGCGATACTCATTGATCAGGTGCATTTTGTCCTGATTTTCTAACACGGTTCTCAGCAGATTTAGCTCGTCGCCATCGTAAGAATTTTTGTGGATCAATTCTCTGAGATGGGCTGACAGATCTTTGATTTTTTCGAGTCCAGAAATGATCAGTTTATGAATATCTTCACCCAGCGCAGGCTCCGATTCTCTTAACTGAATGAGTACACCAATGTGGTCGAGGCGATCGAGAAAGTCACCCGCATTTTCTTGAAACTGAATCGAGTTAGACAGTAGCCGTTGGTAAATTTTTTGAATGGAAAAATCGGGTGTCATCATGACTCCTTGTGGATTTGAGGTCGAGTAGAACCCAAAAAACTAGCCACCCTGCACAGTTAATAAAAATGGGGCGGCTAAAAGGAATGATAAGATTACCTTTTAGCCCCCTGACTGCTCATGGTCAGATAGGGGGTTAGCTGCTCATTGCTGTTGCCTCAGCTTTGAGCGGCGACTAGTGATGTAGGTAGGTCAACGGGTTCGGACTGCTCCGATGAATTAGCTTAATGTGGAAGAATACACGGATCAACGGACCGAGTCAAGTAAATTTTATTTCCCGATGCAGAATCGGCTGAAGATACGATCCAGTACAGATTCGGTGACATCTTCTCCCAAAATTTCGCCGAGCGATTGAATGGCGCTTCTCAAGTCGATCGTCCAAAAGTCAAGAGGAAGCTGATTTGCGATCGTTTCACTCACTTGTTGAAGTGCAGACTTTGCCCGCATCAGGGCGGCCGCTTGACGTTGATTGATCGCTAAATCAAGATTAGCCGCCTGAATCTTTCCGGATTGAACTGTTTCTAAAATCGCTGCTTCTAAGTCAGGAATGCCTTGATTAAAAGCGGCCGCAGTTCTTACAATTTTTGCAACTAAAGGGAATCGCAAATCATCGATCGCTCCCCCTAGATCAATCTTGTTAAGAATTAAAATCACAGGACGATCTTTGACCTGTTGATAGATTTCTTGATCGGCTTCTGTCCATCCAATTTGAGCGTCGATCGTCAACAAAACCAGATCCGCAGACTGAGCGGTCAGGCGCGATCGTTCTACGCCAATCTTTTCCACCCGATCCTCCGTTTCTCGAATTCCCGCCGTGTCGAGTACCTGAATCGGAATGCCGCCCACCACTAGTTGAGACTCCACGACATCGCGAGTCGTCCCTGGCAAATCGGTGACAATGGCGCGATCGCTGCGACTCCAGGCATTCAGTAAACTGGACTTGCCCACATTGGGACGGCCGACGATCGCCACTTTTAAGCCCGATCGCAGCAGTTCGCCCTGGTCGGCGGTGTTGAGAATCTGAGTGACATCGATGAGAACTTGGGCCAACTGGGTCTGAATTTCAGCTTGATTGAGAGGCGGCAAATCTTCCTCAAAGTCAATTCTGGCTTCGACTTCAGCGAGAATATCCAGACAGGTGAGGCGCAGTTGACGAAGGGGATGAGCGAGTTTGCCCTGGAGTCCGGCGATCGCAAATTGAGCAGCCTGCGGCGATCGGGCACCGACCAGATCAGAAATGCTCTCGGCCTGCGTTAAATCGAGTCGCCCGTTGAGAAAAGCTCGTAGCGTAAATTCTCCCGGTTGCGCTAACTTTGCGCCTTGTTCGAGACACAATTGCAACACTTGTTGAACAGCCATAATTCCACCATGACAGTGAAACTCAATGACATCTTCCCGCGTGTAAGAACGAGGCGCAAACATCAATAAAAGTAAGGCTTCATCGACCGTTTTCTGAGTGTTTGGATCGCGCACATAGCCGTAGAGAATTCGGTGACTTTCCCACGTTTGAGAACCTGGAGAATGAAAGAGAATTTTAGCGATCGTTACCGATTTTTCCCCCGACATTCGCACAATTCCCACACTTCCTTGTTCAGGAATAATGGCCGTGGCGATCGCGACAATCGTTTCTCCCATCATGCTCATTCTTGCCAATTAGAATTAATCAAACTGGTCAAAACGTGATCTTCCCACTTGCCATTAATCAGTAGGTAGTCTCTAGCATATCCTTCGACCACAAAACCAAGCCGTCTCAAAACGCTGCCGCTACGTCGATTGTGAGGCATATAATTTGCCATAATTCGGTGCATATTTATGTCACGAAAAACATACTGAATCACCGTTTGTAGAGCTTCTGTCATATAGCCTTTACTTTGTTCAGATTGCGCCAAACTATAGCCCAAAAAACAAGTGTAGGAAACACCATGAGTCATTTGAGTAAAATTAGCGGAACCAATGATCTGATCAGGCTGCGATCGCTTAAATAAAAACAGTCTGAGTGAGTGATCGTAGCTAAACTCAATAATACTTTTATCAATCTGCTGTGACCAAAATTCACGAGTGTAAAAGTTTCTAGGTCTGAGCGGCTCAAATGGCTCTAAAAACGCTCGATTGTCGCTGTAGTAGCTGATCACAGCAGGAATATCTCGTTGTGAAAGCAGCCGGACAATCAGCCTTGACGTTGAAAACACAGGAGGATCAATCATCATCCCTGACCCATTCTTTTTATGGAGATCTAAAGTTTTTAGCCTGAATTTGATCAACCAATTGATTAAAAGGAACCCAATTATCTTCTTCAGTAATGGACTTCCAAACGGATTCGATCGTCGGTCTGATCAAGGAGACTTCAGAATTGTAGTGAACCAATCGATTTACAATTTCTGACATCTGATCTTCAGGAAACTGATTTAAGGCTTGATGATAGGTTTGTCGCCAGCGATCGAGCAAACCAACTAACGCTTCATCAGGCATCACTACATTTTTGAAAATCGATGCGGGACGCTCTCGCCAATCTCTAGAAAATTGATGGGTTAGTTGTGAGAAAAAGTCCTGATAGTCAGCTTGAGAATCATTGAGAAATCGAACGGTTTGATACACCAACTCTTGCGCCATTTCTGACTGATCGAATCCTAACCGATAAAGCATTCTTTGTTGATAGGCTTTTTGATAATCAGCCTCAAAATTGGATGCAGCAGATTCGAGATCAGCGATCGCAACCACTTTTTGCAGCGGAGCCTGAAGCTTCTCTAAATTCCACAGACACATTCCCGGTTGATTGCCGTAGCTGTAGCGTCCACCATAGTCAAAATA
The DNA here is from genome assembly GCF_052939475.1 of Phormidesmis sp. 146-20. NCBI lineage: Bacteria > Bacillati > Cyanobacteriota > Cyanophyceae > Leptolyngbyales > Leptolyngbyaceae > Phormidesmis > Phormidesmis sp. 146-20. The sequence continues at coordinate 123,466 of NZ_JBJPHT010000006.1, read as the reverse complement.
AGCGGCTGTAAACTTGGGATTATAGGTTTCGATAAAGGCAAATGGCCCGTAATCAAAACTTTCTCCCGTGACCGACATATTATCGGTATTCAAAACAGCGTGACAAAATCCAGAAGCCATCCATTGTGCCGCTAGATCGGCTACTTTTTGCACCAGTTCTGCATAGAAAAGCGCGTAGCGGTCAGGTTTCTCAATTAAATGCGGATAGTAAACTTCGATCACATGGTCTAACAGAATGGCAATCAAATCTTTGCGATCTAAATAAGCTAATCGCTCAAACGTGCCAAAGCGAATGTGCGATCGACTAAAGCGAATCATCACCGACGATCGGGTAGGGGACGGCTCATCGCCCCGATAAAGAGATTCTCCCGTCTCGACCAGACTCAGACAGCGAGAAGTTCTGACTCCCAATCGATGCAGCATTTCTGCCGCCAGCACTTCTCTCACGCCGCCCTTAAGCGTCAGTCTGCCATCGCCGCCTCGCGAATAGGGCGTGGTTCCTGACCCTTTGGTGCCAAAATCGTACAGTTCGCCGTCAATTCCTCGGACTTGTCCATACAAAAAGCCGCGACCGTCGCCCAAAAAAGGATTGTATTGTCCAAACTGATAGCCGTGATAGCGCAGCGCTAAAAAGGGTTCGCGTCCGTGAAATTCGCCAAACGCCTCCGTGAAATCCGCATCCGTAACCGATCGTGGGTCAAGCCCGATCTGTTGTAGAACGTCGTTATTGCGAAATCTGAGGATCTGTTGGGGAAACTGAGCGGCAGAGACGCGATCGAAGAAATCGTCGCCCAGATGTTCGAGGGCTGGCTCGTAATTGAGCGTCAGTAGGGGATTGGGCTGTTTTTCAGAGTCGGTAGAAGTCAAAACGAGAAGGGGCGATCGCAACGTCTTCTTCATCCTACCGAGGATACGCAGTCATGACTAAAGCATTCGTATTTTACGCAAAAGAAAGCCTTTTTGTCCGTTAGTTGCGGCGCAAACTTGGGCAAATTGACGAACGTAGGTAAGAACTACCATTTTAAGTCCAAATAGCTCAGTATTCTTACGGACTTTACCCATCGTAAGTAGAGCCTAAATGATGGCTGCCCTTCTTAAGTTTGTAAAAAACCCCTGGAGAAATTTCGGTGAAGCGTCAAATTGTCAAACAAGCTCAAGCTCTATTCATTTTTCTGACACTCCTGACCTGCTTTGGCACTAAGGGACTCCACGCCCAGATTGCACCTGCCACAGACGGAACGGGAACGATCGTCACACCCAACAACAATCAATTTGACATCACCGGAGGAACTCAATCTGGAGCCAATCTATTCCAGAGCTTTCAACAGTTTGGCTTAAATCAGAATCAGATTGCCAATTTCATTTCTAATCCCAACATCCAAAATATTCTCGGTCGCGTGGTCGGTGGCGATGCGTCTGTGATTAACGGATTGATTCAAGTTAGCGGTGGAAATTCTAATCTCTACCTGGTAAATCCAGCGGGAATTATTTTTGGCAATAGCGCAAGTTTGAATGTTCCTGCATCATTCACAGCGACGACTGCAAATGCGATCGGGTTTGGTACAAATTCCTGGTTCAACGCGGTCGGAACGAACAACTATGCTGATTTAATTGGCGCTCTTAACAGCTTTGCGTTTATTACTTCAGGGAGCCTGTTCAATGCGGGCAATCTAGCAGTCGGTCAAGGTCAAAGCCTGACGCTACTGGGCGGAACCGTCGTCAATACCGGAACCCTTTCTGCACCCGGAGGCAACATCACGATCGCTGCCATCCCCAGAGAGAAACTGGTTCGCGTTAATCAAGCGGGCAGTGTGTTGAGTTTGGATCTGCCGATCGCTGACAAGTCCGTGATTAATGCCACCAATAGTCCTTTGTCACTTCCTGATTTACTGACAGGTCAGCCACTCGCAAATGCAACTGGAGTGACGGTTGAAAATGGCGTGATCAAACTGACTCGCACAGACACCCCGATTCCCTCTGATGCCGGGACGAATATTGTCAGCGGTCAAGTTTCTGCGGCTGGCGCGTCTCCTGGAACCATTCAAGTCTTGGGCGACAAAGTGGGATTGGTTAGCGCCAAACTCGATGCTTCTAGCGCAAAAGATGGGGGCACCGTGTTGATTGGCGGCGACTTTCAGGGTAAAGGAACTGCGCCCAATGCCTCACGCACGACTGTCACCAACGATTCGGTAATCAGCGCCAACGCGGGAGAAATCGGTCAGGGTGGTCGGGTGATTGTCTGGTCAGATCAGGCAACTCGATTTTTGGGCACGATCAACGCTCAAGGTGGAACGATTCGCGGAGACGGTGGCTTTGTTGAGGTTTCGGGCAAAAACAATCTCAATTTTCAGGGGATGGTCTACGCCAATGCGGTGAATGGACTGAATGGCACACTGCTGCTCGACCCTAAGAATATTACGATCGCCAATCAACGGGCTGCCTACATCAGTGATCCGATCTGGGGAAGTACTGGCACCAATTCAAATACCAGTGCGATGAATTCAGTATTTGGGACAGGTAATTGGGACAACATCTCGCTGGCGACGGCGACGGGTTCTCCGTTTGCAGTGGGGACTGGCAATGACTACACCTTCATCTATTTGGATGGCAGCGACGGACGAGCCAATAGCCTCAATGCTTATCTAGCATCCAATTCGACGGCGATCGATACTTGGGTAAGGCAAGGCGGACGGCTCTTTTTGAATGCTGCACCCAACCAGGGCGGAAGCTTTTCAATGGGGTTTGGTGTCACCCTCAACTTTGACCCAGGTTATTCCCTTGAAAGCAGTAATGTCACAGCAGTTAACCCGGCGCATCCTATCTTTAATGGCCCTTTTATACCCGCCGGAACTAGCTTTTCGGGCGGTTCTTTTGCCCATGCGACTGTTTCTGGAGCAGACTTAACTCCCTTGATTCGTGATGTCCCAGATCCAACAAAGATTGTCTTAGGGGAAAAAGTGGTCGATCAGGGACTGGCGCTCTTTGGCGGAATGACCCCAGCCGTTTTTCATGGCCCGGCTCCCAATGCTCAAAACTTACGATCGAACATCATTTCCTATACCAGTGGTGAGAGCAGCCTCTCAAGTGCGCTGTTTACAGACAATCCCACCGCTTCTGTAAGAATTTCACCCGGTCAAATCACAACGCTGACCAACGCCGGGACGAATGTAGTTTTGCAAGCCAATAATGACATTACGATCAAGAACGCGGTTACGAGCAATAATCCAACCGGGAATGGTGGCAACTTAACGCTACAAGCAGGTCGCAGCATTTTGGTGAACGCCAACGTCACGACAGATAACGGCAATCTCACGCTGTCTGCCAACGATGTAGGAGCGATCGCCGCTCAACGAGATCCGGGTGCCGCCGTGATCACAATGGCTCCAGGAACTAGCATCAATGCCGGGACAGGCAACGTCAATATTGCAGTCGGCACCTTTGATACAGGCGGCGATGTCACGCTGCAAAACATTCAAGGCAACACTGTCACAGTTGAAAACACTGGCACCACGAGAACGGTCAATTTGCAAGCGCCGATCGTCGCCAACACGGTCACAGGCAGCACCGCAAACATTGTGAATGTTGCCAACACCGCCAGAATTCAAAATGGAGTTGATATTGTCGCCCTAGGCGGAACGGTCAACGCAGCAGCAGGCACTTATACCGAATCGGTGACGATCGCCAAATCTCAAACGCTGAATGGTGCAGGCGCAGGCAATACGATCGTCAGCGGTGGAAATACCTCTGGAGTCTTCGCGATCAATTCTGGTACAACGGTGAATCTCAATGGGTTGACGATCGCAAACGGTAGAACCAGCAGTCAAGGCGGTGGAATCTATAACGAGGGTGCGCTAACGGTTGCCAACAGCATCATCCGCAACAACTCGGCCAATGGTGGGGCAGGCATCTATTCGACCAACGCTCTTAATCTCACTAACAGCACCGTCAGCAACAACACTGACACAGATTATGGGGCAGGCGTTTGGGTAATCAGTGGCACTGGAACCATTACCAACAGCACCATTTCTGGCAACCAGGGTCGATACTCTGCTGGTGTCCACAATGATGGCACTTTGACCATTAGAAATAGCACGATCGCTAACAATACCTCCACCGATCCAGGAGAAGGCGGCGGATTGGGAAGTCACGATACCGTCAACATTAGCAATTCAATCATCGCCAACAACAGTGATGCAACGAGTCCGGATGTTTCTGGCTCATTCATTGATCAAGGCAACAATCTAATCGGTAAAAGTGACGGCAGTATAGGCTTTACCAATGGGGTGAATGGCAGTGTGGTTGGCACGATCGCCGCTCCCGTTGATCCTTTACTGGCTCCACTTGGAAACTATGGCGGGCCGACTCAAACTCATGCTTTGCTGCCAGGAAGCCGAGCGATCGATGCTGGAAATAGCCCGATTCCAACCGATCAAAGAGGTGTGGCACGAGTCGGAAATCCCGATATTGGCGCATTTGAGTCAAAAGGATTCACCCTCTCGGCAACCAGTGGAACGCCCCAAAACACAACGGTCAACACGGCTTTTGCCAATCCGCTGAGTGTAACGGTGAGTGCGAATGACGCGATCGAACCTGTGGCAGGTGGCATTGTTAACTTTACGGCTCCGACGACGGGGGCAAGTGCGACAGTAACCAGTCCGGCGACGATCAATGCTTTGGGTCAAGCCAGCACCTTGGCAACCGCAAATACTAAATCCGGAAGCTACACCGTCGCAGCCAGCGCCAACGGCATTGCAACCCCTGCTAATTTTAGTTTGACGAATGATCCGGGGGCAGTCAGTCGCCTGGGCATTGGGGGATTTGCGTCACCGACGATCGCCGGAACGACCAATAGCTTCACCGTCAATGCCTTTGATTCGTTTGATAACATTGTGACCGCGTATGGTGGCACGGTTGCTTTTAGCAGCGACGATCCTAATGCAACGTTACCAGGTGCATCCACTTTGACGAATGGAACCGGATCATTCACTGGAACGCTGACAACTGCGGGAACGCGATCGCTGACAGCAATGGATAGGACAACTTCGACAATCACTGGAAGCCAAACCGGAATTATCGTCAATCCAGCGGCCCCCTACTTCATCGGTGCAACAGGTGGACAAGCCCAAAGTACAACCGTCAACACAGCTTTTGTGGCCAATCTACAAGCAACGGTATACGACATTTACAACAATGTGATTCCGAATGTGAACGTTGTATTTCAATCTCCCGAAAGCGGTGCGAGTAGCATTTTTACCGGAAGTACAACGCTGGTCACTGATGCCAACGGGACGGTTTCGATTCCCATTCGAGCCAACACGATCGCCGGAAATTTCACCACGATCGGGAGTGCAGGCGCAGCCATTCCCGCCAACTTTGACCTGAGCAACTTACCCGACGCACCTTCTAGCATCACGCCGACAAATGGATCGGGGCAAACTGCACGAGTCAATACGGCCTTTACAAACCCACTGCAAGCTCTCGTGACCGATCAGTTTGGCAACCCGATTCCCAACAGCACGGTAACCTTTAGCGTCCCAACGATCGGAGCGAGTGGCCGCTTTACCGGAGAAGTCACCACGATTAACGCCAACACAGACGCAACTGGAACCGCAACCGTCACGATCGCAGCCAATACCATCTTTGGAAGCTATACCGGAAACGCTAGTGTGAATGGAGTTTCAACCATTGCCAACTACACCTTATTCAACAACACAGGCAATCCTGCACAAATCGCTGGAACAAACGGCACCCTGCAACAAACGATCGTCAACACGCCTTTCAACAATGCGCTACAAGCGATCGTGCGCGATGAGTTTGGCAATCCGGTGAATGATGTTGCGGTGACATTAAGTTTGCCGATGATCGGAGCCAGCGGCCGTCTAACAGGAGAAGTCACAACGCTGACCACGCGCACTGACGAAACGGGTCAGGTTCGCATTCCCATACAAGCCAACACGATCGCTGGAAGCTTCACCGCCACTGCCACCGTTTCGGGCATCACTCCCGCTAACTTTAGCCTCATCAATCAGCCCGATCGTCCCGCCTCGGTTACCGCTTCTGGAGGAACGCCCCAAAATGCCACCATTCGGCAAGCCTTCTCCAATCCCTTACAGGCAAAGGTCAGCGATCGATTTGGCAACCCCATCCCCAGCGTCACGGTAACCTTCCAGGTGCCAACTCAAGGGCCGACAGGTCGCTTTACGGGCAACTTCACCACGCTCTCATCGGCCACCGACGCTGCGGGAATTGCCAGAGTGACGATCGTCGCCAACGACAAAAAAGGCAGCTTTACAGGCACGGCAGCAACCGAGGGAGTCGATACCATCACCCGCTTTAGGTTGACCAATGATTCCGTCTTCAAACTGGACGAAGAAACCCGACTGGGACGAGATCTCAAGCAAGCTGCTCCTCCATCGCCTGCTGTTGCGCCTGACACACCCAATTCGATTCTCTGTGCTGTTAAGACAAAGCCCGAATCGAGTTTAGATGACTATCAAGGCGTTCGTGAATGTGTGCGAGAAGTCGTCGTCAATCCGCGATCGATTAAGTCATCGTCCAAGTCTCAGTAATCCAAAATCTCATTCGCTGGTGTGTGATCTGTGTTACCGTGTCTTGCGGTTATCAAAGACCTGAAGCCGTCATTCTCCAGCGTTCAACCTTCTCAGATTAAATTTTCAGTCTCAGCCGTTTAACCAAGGGTACTAGTCCGATGTCTTTAAGGTCTTTTGTGGTGAGTTGTGGAGTTGCCTTTCCAGTCATTCTGGCGGTCTTTGCGATGTCTGCCCCGACGATCGCTCAAACCGAACCCACCACGCTTCCCAATCCCAGCCTCGATCGCTTTCCGCAGCCGATTCCCAGTCCTCAGCCCCTCCCGCCCAGCGACCAGCAACCGACGTTGCCCACACCCACACCCACTCCGACCGCTCCCGAACCCACTGCCCCAGTTACCATTCCCGTTCGCAAAATCGAAGTGACGGGCAGCACGATTCTCAAGCCAGGTGACATCAGGCCGATTACTACGCCGATCGAAGGTCGCTCTGTCAGTCTCGAAGAATTGAGAACGGTTGCAGACGCGATTACTCAGCTTTACTTAAACCGGGGTTTCATCACGTCGAGAGCCGTTTTGGTGGATCAGGCGATCGTCGAGGGCGTGGTGCAAATTCGGGTGGTTGAAGGGTCACTTGAAAGAATTGATATCGAGGGCACTCAGCGATTGAAGCCATCCTACGTTCGCAGTCGCGTTCAACTTGGGGCGGGCGTTCCGTTGAACAAAGACCGCCTAGAAGATCAGCTAAGACTGCTCAAATCTGATCCGCTGTTTGACAATGTAGAAGCCAGTCTACGCCCCGGAACTGGACTCGGACAAAGCATTCTCACCCTGCGAGTCAAAGAATCTCAAGCCGTGAACGGCTACATCGGGGTGGATAACTTCTCGCCGCCGAGCGTCGGATCTGAGCGACTGGGTGCCGTTTTGAGCTACCGCAACCCGACCGGACTGGGGGATGAAGTGAGTGTCTCTTACTTTCGATCGCTCCAGGGTGGCTCGAATGTGTTTGACTTTAACTATCGGGTGCCTGTGAATGCGATGAATGGCACAGTTCAGCTTCGCGTGTCTCCTAGTAAGAGTAGAATTATTGCCTCTGATTTTGCAGCCTTTGACATTCGGAGTAATACGACGCTTTACGAAGTCAGCTATCGTCAGCCGATTATCCGCACGCCCCGCGAAGAATTAGCGCTTTCTCTAGGCTTTGCTTTTCAAGACGGACAAACCTTTCTTTTTAACGACACCCCTTTCCCATTTGGAATTGGCCCCGACGCAGATGGCAATAGCCAGACTCGTGTACTGAAGTTTGGTCAAGATTATGTAAGACGAGACCCTCAAGGAGCTTGGGCGCTACGATCGCAGTTTAGTCTCGGTCTGGATGTGTTCGATGCTACGACCAATAATGATCCGGTTCCTGATGGTCGCTTTTTTAGCTGGTTGGGTCAGATTCAGCGCGTTCAGCGTCTTGGCAACAATCACTTATTAATCGCTCAAGCGGATGTGCAATTGACTCCAGACAGTTTGTTACCGTCTCAGCAGTTTGTAATTGGGGGCGGACAATCTCTGCGGGGCTATCGGCAAAATGCGCGATCGGGTGACAATGGTTTCCGGCTGTCTCTCGAAGATCGAATTGCCATTTTGCGCGATGCGTCTGGGGTGCCAACCTTGCAGCTTGCGCCCTTTATCGAAGCTGGCTCAGTCTGGAACAAATCGAGCAATCCCAATAAGCTAACCAACGAAACTTTCTTGGCCGCCGCCGGGCTTGGACTCATCTGGGAACCTGCTCCCCGGTTTGTGGTGCGTCTCGACTATGCCATCCCGTTTGTCAGACTGACCGACGAAGGCAACAATGCTCAAGACAAGGGGTTCTTTTTTAGTGTGGGCTATCGCCTCTAATCAGTTGAGCGAGGAATGGGATTGAATGCGGGTTCACCAGATGTCGAATTGTCCCGATTTCTCGCTTTTGTTTTTAGAACCTGCCAACGACGCAGCTCATCCACCCCAAGGGGAGTCGATCGCCAGACAAGAGAACTAGAGAAGGATGAGTGCAGCGATTTGTTGGGATTGCTATTCACCCTTTCAACGTCTGCCTGATCGCTCACTTTGGGAAGAAGCCAGGCTGGTTTGGTGAAGTTCGAGTCAACCTGAGTTTTGGTGCGGCTTTGTACGGAGAGAACCCATTCTATAGACTTGCGCTTGAGTTCTTCTAAGGAACGCGAGTTTATTAGCCTGAAATTCTCTAAATATGCTTGGTCAGTTGATTTTGGCTTCGTTTTAATGGGTTGCAGCCCCCTAAATCCCCCAAATTTGGGGGACTTTGAAGCTCGAACCCGTTTTGAATTCCAGAATTTTTTTGATCTCAAAGTCCCCCAGAATGGGGGATTTAGGGGGCGAAGTCGCTTGGCAATAAACGATCTCATTTAATTCGCGATCCTAAAGAAGCTTGTCGTGGCACCAACTTGAGTTTAAGGTCTCCTGGGGAGGCTGATGGTTCCATAGACCTGAGCTTGCGTTCTTTTTAGGAAACTTGTGGCTCCATAGACTTGAGCTTGCGTTCTGCTGAGGAAGGCTTTGGTGGATTGGTTAGAGGAACGATCGCGACAACATGGATTCACTCTGAATACTAAAAGAATCATACCATTTGACACTGTTCATATCTCCCTCGCAGGCTACTTGTGCGGCTCTTAGCAGTTGTCTTTGATAGTCAAGAATGCCATTCAGCCATCTCCACCTTGCCACATTAAATTAACAGCGTGAGTGTTTTGTCCTTAGACTTCAAATAGGTATAATCCTGGCTAAGGATGCTATCTCCGCCACAATAGTTGTAAGCATCAAGAACTCCTTCAGAAACATTTTTGAGGAATTTTTGTATGTCCCAAGTCCGGTCAAGATTGAAGCTGTTATGAATAAGCTTTTCTACTAAAACTGCCTCACAGTAACAATCCAACTACTCATAACCAAACACCTCTCAATTAATCTGCTCTCGCCAACAGTGTCTATGAACGTTCCTCCAATAACCCAAGCCAGCTAACGGCAAAATTGAGCGGCGGTAAACAACATCTAAACGCAGTGACAAGTCTTCATTCGCCGCTCCAACGACTTGTTATGCTGCGATCTTCTCAGCAATAGCATGGATTTCAAAGAGCTTACGATCAGGAAACCATGAAGCGAGGTTACATTAGAACATCCTTTACTCCGCTTCATGGTTTTTCTGTTTCTACAGTCGGCGCTCACCATTGATGAAGATGAAAGGAAAATAGCGGCCCCCATCACCATCCAAACGCATAGTACCGTTAGACATCCACCGAGATCGTGCCTTGGGACTAAACTCAGTAATCAAATTCCCATTTGAGTCAGCCTTGACAAGGACAGAGAAAGCTCCAATCCAGTCATCAGTGTTGATTCCAATCCCACCAATGATTGAATTTACATCTAAGCCACCGATCTGAGTTGGAATAGGTACCCCCAAGGCAACTGAACCTAGAGCCTGAGCAACTTGGACTCCTGCTCGCAATCCAGGTCTGTAATCCTGCCCATCTTTCTCGAACACATTCACCACTAGAGCAACTGATTGTCCAGGACGCAGGTTATATCGCCCAATGTCGAAAGCACCAGTATTCCGCTTACTCTTTTTGTCATCTGCCATGTCACCTTGCCATGCAAGGAAACTCTGTCTATCACTTGAGGACACGACTACATAAATTTCATCATCACCATTTTCATTCTGCTCCTGACAAAACAAATTCATCTGAAGGCGTGCTTCTGCCGCAAATGCAGCTTGGCTAACTAGCGATACCGAACAGGTAGCAAGTACCCCTAAAGCAGTAACAGTGAACTTCTGGCAAGTAAGCATAGTGGTAACTCCAAAATGTTTTCCACCTGCATAGTGCCGAAAAAAAATAGTTATCTCTAGATGCAGTTTAAGTGAACTTCTGGAAGAGCCATGCTGATCTAACTGATCTAAAACTGATCTAAAATTGAGCTTGACGTTTTGATGATGAGTGAGATACATGCCTCGGCTCTCTAAAGAAGGATTAGGAAAGGTTAAGCAAGCTCTAAAGATAGCTAAGTCAGAGCGAGGATTGAATACATACGATCCGCTATGGCTTAAGGAAGCCAGTCAAGAGCTAGAATCTGAAAAAACTTGGAGCACTGATCCTCCCTATGCAGATGGATGTTCCGAAGGTACATGGAAGCGTTTTATAGAAGGTTCAGCATCCATCAACGCTAAGTCTTTTCAAGCTTTTTGCAAAATTCTTGAACTACCCTGGCAGGACGTTGTTGATCTGACCAGTGAAACACATCGAACTAACCAACGCATTCTGGAGTTGGAAATTGGACTGTCATCTGAATCGTATGAATTCATTGCAGAACTACTGAAAGATATTGAACATGTTACCAATACATTCCAACTAGAGCAGCAGTCACAAATTAAATTCAAAATTACTCCGCATGACTATGAGACAGCAGAAAAGGAATTCCGAAAACCAAACGCCTACGACATTATCATGCTAGACGATCCTTGGATTCCATCATATTGGGATAGCATTTACCCATTGAGTGAGGAAGTTCTTTTTATCAAATACCTCTCAGAGCAAGGTCTTGATAAGAAAAAGCTTTTCGGTCAGAAATTTATTGAATCATTTAGACATGTCTGTGTCCATCAGGAACAAGTAGCGACCCTTCCCATGCTTGGAAATGTGCAATTATTGATTCATCGTTGTGATGTACAGAGAAGAATGCGTCATAAGCTAAATCGGAATCTGGATCATCTTAACTTATTGCCGCTCCAAGACTTTTATTCTGCGGTTCAAGGGACTGAAATCTGCCCGTTGGTCATTCGTGATGACACAGATAATGAAATAGTCGAAATTTTCTGGGAGATTCTACGTTCGCTCGATCATAAAGATAACTATAATGAATATGGTGCAGTGATCATCAACATAGACAAGGCAAGGGAAGCAAGTGACTGGATGTACAATCGTTTTATCCACTCGACAGATCGTTATCGTTATTCGGTTGGTATAGGTTTTGAGAAACTACAGAAATCTTTACTTGCCGAAAACTCCAATATAGCTGTTACTCTCGGCTGGCCCGGATGGATCAGTGGTTCTTTGAGTAAAGATACATCTATTCTGAATGAAATAGAATTCCAAAGACTCGCTCAACACCCTGTTATGGGTGTATGGTGTTTGGCATTACCGCGACAACCCAGGCATCCTGAATATGAAAACAGACAGTATGCAATGAGGGTAATACTTGCTTTAACTACCGATCCTCAGATCCAGTTTCTCCTTGCCCGACGAGGTAATATTCCAGTTTTAGCAGATTTCTTCAGAACAAAAAAACTAAGAGAAATTCCATTTTGGAGAAATAACTACAGCACAATTCGAGATGCACTTCTCTATTCTTTGCCACGTCCACGCTTAAAGCATTGGGTTGACTTTGAGCATGAACTTGCCACGCAAATTCGCACAGGTTGCTTTAAAGATATTTCAGGCAAGGTGGTGTTTCCAGATTCTCCGTTATGAGCCGCAGTTTATCCAACAAGTGTCTTCTCAACTACGCCCTCACCAGTGGGTTAAGCAACATAACGTTCCGGTTGAGCGGCTGCCAGTAACGTTTGCCACAACACCAAGCATCTCTGCCAGTCCGCTCCAACCGGGTCGTTATGCAGCGATCGCCATAAGCTACAAAACAAAACAGACCGCAAGTTTACATCTCGTCATTCCAATTTATAGGCGTAATCGTCTGATTTATCCAGTCTTCCCGCAGAATTCCATAGCAAATTGAATCTAACCGTTTGCCATCGACAGTCACCCAAGCTTTTCGGAAGTGCCCCTCTTTGACATAGTTGCACTGTAAAAAAACTTTCCGCATCGCGAGGTTATCAACGCAAGTACTGCCCTCAATGCGTTCAAGTTCAGACCATGTTTCAAACAAATAAGCCGTCAACCATTGAAGTGCTCTCTTACCAATGCCTTGTCCTCGATACTCAGATTGAATGCGTAAATCGAACATAGGAGAACCATCATCGATGTCATCGAGATCGAACAATCGAATCAATCCAACTCGTTGATCGGAGTTAGCAACAATCCAAAAAGTCTGACAATTAGTTCCAGTAAATTCGCCCTGGTCAACCCATTCCAGCACTTTTTCTCGGCTCAGTTGAGGATCTCCGTGATACATCCAGCGATCGCTCGACAACCAATCTGCTAATAACTCACGCTCTGTGCCGATCAATAGAGATTGAAAAGAAAGTTGTAGGCTCATCATTTAACGTTGCTAACGTTGATTCAACGAGATTGCACTCGATGCTAAACGATAAATAGCTTTAGCTTGTTCCCTCACCGACAAATTGAGCCGCATAATGTCCGCACTCACCGGACACAGGCAACTTCTCAAACTCAACCGACTAATCTCATTGTTCTGGTGCAGCGACTTGTTGTGCCGCGATCTCTACGGCGAGGTTGACTGATTGTTCAACGGATTATCCAACTCGGCAAAAGCCATTTTTACAGAGCTACGAACACCTTTCCAATCTCGTTCTGACAACTGACCAATTTGCACAATATTGGTAGAAGTTGGTAGCGTAACAATGAAACTCCGAAACACGAATGCAACTCTTAGCCCGGATGCTGCCCAATCTTGAAGCACGTAATCCGTCGCGCCTAATCCTTTCATTTGAGAAGTAATCAGACCGACAATAAGATCTGGACGAATCGCATAATTACGTTGCAGATGACAAAACAACAGCGGGACGACGTTTCATTCCGGTTGCACCAGGAAAATCAACGCTCACCAAATCACCAGGATTAAATGACACTAAACAGCCTCCTCATCGGGGAACAGGGAAGCTGCATATTGCAACGAGAAATTAACAACATCCATCTGATCCTGCTCAGTCCAAGCATCACTTTGGTCAATCATAGGCGAATCTTGCTGAACTAACTCATTTAGAATTAGCGTTGCCAACCGCAAGCGTTCTGTCGGCGATAAAGCTCGAATGACCTCGTTATAAACTTGTTGAGCAGTGGGTGCCATATCAGAGTCTCCTAGTCATCATTCCATCAGCCTAGCACTTCTCCAACCGACCTTAATCATTGCCAAACCACACCCTCTAAATGTCGCTAGGATCTTCTGCGTCTGACGCTTCATTGCCTTCTTGCGATGTAACAAAAAGCAGTTTTACACCTTCGCGTGAATGCTGTTTGTGCCACAAGCCACATGGAACGATAAAAATGCTCCCTGTATGCAGAGAAACTTTCTTCACTTGACCATCGCTCAAAACTGTGACATCTACATTACCTGCCAAGATGTGAAGAAGCTCATCACCGGGGTGACGCTCCCAGGGCGTTGAGCCTGAGAAGCAGACCATCCCCATCATGCATTGATTGAAATTACCAAGTACTTTCATTGCTGCACTGGCATCATTACTTGTGGTTTGCTCTGTAATTTCGAGCTTGCCGACAGATTCAAGTGCAGATTGTATGTCTATCGTGTCCACGTTTGCCTCTTAAAAACGACTGAGACAAAGCTAGTACATTTGCTCAAAATGGTCAAGTACCGACACGATAAGCCTCCTGACCAATGACTTCAAACCACTGCCACCAGCCGAAACGTGAGCGGCATAACGACTAAGATAAGTGGCGGCAGATAGCCTTGACGACTCTACCAAGATATTTTGACTGTCCGCTTCATCGACTTGTTAGCTTGCGGCAATGACAGATGAATCTTAGTAAACATAGCTCGAAATAAAATTCTTAAGAAAATCAATGAAGACTCGAACTTTAAGTGGAATATAAGCACGCGAAGGATAAACAAGCCAAGCAGCGGTGCTAAAATCTGCTGCCGTCACTTCGTAATCTGGAAACACGTTGATGAGTGTCCCAGCTTGTAGATCCTCGCCAATCAGCCAGATCGGAAGCAGAGCTAAACCCATCCCTGCGATCGCGCAGTGCTGAAGAGCGATTGCGCTAGAAATTAACGTGCGTCCAAAAACTGGAACTTCGCTCAGTTCTCCCTTCTGATCCTTGAAGATCCATCTAGATCGAAACCCTGCGAACGGAAATAGCAGACAGTTATGCTGCGCTAAATCGACGGGGTTTTTAAGTTGTTCCGATCTCTTGAGATAATCTGAACTGGCACAAACAGAGTAGTCAGTCGGCATCAGTTGTTGGGCAACTAGGGTTGAGTCTGGAAGAAGTCCAAGTCGAATCGCCACATCAATTCTTTCAGCGAACAAATCAACAATAGTATCCGACAGCAGTAGATCGATTGTGAGATCGGGATACCGTTGAGTAAACTCAGGCAATAGCGGCACAATACACTTGAGACCAAAAGAAACGGAAGCTGTGACGCGAAGTTTTCCTTTGGGTTGGCTAGAAACGTCTGTGGCGATGGCAGTGGCTTGCTGGAGTTCTTCAACCAGTGACTCGACGCGCTCAAAATAGGTCATCCCGGCTTCGGTTGGGGATAATTGCCGCGTGGTGCGCTGGAATAATCTGATACCCAGTTCTTCTTCTAGACCTGCGATTGCCCGTGACACGGATGAAGGATCGACGTTTCGCTCCCGCGCAACAGCCGCAAAGCTGCCTTGCTTGACGACATCTACAAAGGTTTGCAGGACAGATAATTCCATAGACGAATGCCAAGGTTTGATCAAAGAATTACTGCATTGTAAGCATTAATGTCTATTTTTTATTGGATTCTAAAAGTTTTTATGCAGGAGTCATGAGGGATTCGTGCGAATATTACACGACAGAAGTTCATATTTTTGTGTTTATTATTAATTTAGCAGTGCCTACAGTTAGGCCATCTCGAAAATTAATTCAGGAGATATGTAGGGATGAACCCGAAAACAGTTGCGATAATTGGTCTGGGTGCGATGGGTTCGCGGCTTGCTCATAACCTTCTCAATGCGGGTTATCCAGTGGTTGTACATAACCGCACAATCGAAAAAGCGCAGCCATTGGTCGATCTTGGGGCAACTTTTGCGACAAGTCCCCGTGCTGCTGCTGAGCAAAGCGATGTGGTGCTTAGTATGGTAACGGACAATGAGATCTCGCGCCAAGTGTGGCTTGCTGCTGAAACAGGTGCAATCTTGGGATTAACGCTAGATAAAATCGCGATTGAAATGAGCACATTGACCGTGGATTGGATTCAAGAATTGGGCGCAGCCATTGCCCAGAGTGGGGCAGGTTTTCTCGATGCACCTGTGGTTGGTTCCCGCCCTCAAGCAGAAGTTGGAAAGCTAATCTCGCTCGTCGGTGGACAGGCAGAAACCTTGATGCAGGTGCAACCTATTTTAACTGATGCTGGGGTTGCGACAATTCATCACGTTGGAGTAGTGGGGCAAGGTATGGTGATGAAACTCGCGGTCAATGCCCTCTTTGGTATTCAGGTCGCAACTTTGGCAGAATTGTTAGGACTGTTATCCAAAAATGGCATCAGTCCAGCAAAAACGATGGAATGCTTGGGAGATTTGCCCGTTCTCAGCCCAGCAGCCAAAGGAGCCGGAAGTTTGATGGTGTCCCAAAATCATGCACCGCTATTTCCAATTGATTTAGTCGAGAAAGATTTTCGCTACGTGACTCAAACCGCTCAAAGTTTGGAGGCAACGATTCCAGCAGCCGCTGCTGTTATGGGTATTTACCGAACTGCGATCGCTCAAGGTCATGGTAGTGAGAATATTACAGGCATCGTTCAACTTTTTGTCTAAATACCTTTTCTAATGAAAAGTTGAACTACCAGTAGAAAGAATTTAAATGATTACCCCAACCCAAAATAGAGCCAGCTAACGACTAAGATAAGCGGCAGCAGACAACCTAAGATTCTTCAGAAAATCAATGAAGACTCGAACTTTGAGTGGAATACAAGCACGAGAAGGATAAACGAGCCAAGCAGTGGTGCTAAAACCTTTCGCCGTCACTTCGTAATCTGGAAGCACGTTGATGAGGAGGATAATTGCCGCGTGGTGCGCTGGAATAATCTGATACCCAGTTCTTCTTCTAGACCTGCGATCGCCCGTGAAACCGAAGAAGGATCGAGATTGCGATCGCGGGCAACAGCGGCAAAACTACCTTGCCTGAAAACTTCCACGAAGAGTTGCAGTACTGATATATCCATTGTTAAAGGGATCACATAACCTGCTAATCCACGATTTCCCTACCTAAAATCTTACCTCAAGGAACGAGGATTCGTGCAACTTCCGCATGAGAGTCGTTCATGAGTTTACGTTTATTTGTTTTATTGCAGCAGGTATCTTTAGCTAATTGTCCGACTTGAGCAATATTTCGATCTAATTATGTTTCAGCGTAAATTATTGCGATTTCTGATTGCTTTCGTGGCTGGATTTATGTCCACGCTGGTATTTCATCAAGGAATGCTGGCTTTTTACATGCGATCGCTTTCACACCCATTGCCCCTTATCCAAGTGCCCCAACTAGACCGTTTGGAATTCCCTTCTTCTGGTCTTTAGCCTTTTGGGGAGGAGTTTGGGGAATGGGTCTGGCTGTTGTGCTCAATCGAATTCAACAGCGTTTTTTCTACTGGGGCGTAGCATTCCTATTTGGGATGCTTGCTCCTACGCTAGTTTCAATTTTTGTGGTGTTCCCGCTGCAAGGAGTTCCGGTTACGCCGAACGGAATTTTCTTGGGTTTGATCCTGAATGCCGCTTGGGGCACTGGTACTGCATTCTTTTTGCAATTTCAGTCTCGCTCACTCAAAAATTCATAGGATGAAGTGAAAGGAGTAGAACCATTGAACCTTCAAAATGCACTATACGAAACGCTAATTTGGATTCAGAATTTAGGCACTGTTGGCGCAGTTGTATTCATCGGGCTGTATATTTTAGCAACTGTTTTGCTTATTCCAGGTTCGATTCTAACATTAGGAGCAGGTGTGGTTTTTGGTGTTGCTCTAGGAACGATTTATGTGTTTATCGGAGCAACGATCGGTGCGACATTGGCATTTCTCATCGGACGATATCTGGCGCGAGGCTGGGTGGCTAAGCGAATCGCTAGTCATGATAAATTCAGCGCGATCGATGCTGCGATCGCACGCGAAGGGCTAAAGATTGTTTTGCTCACGCGCTTATCCCCCGTTTTTCCCTTTGTCCTTTTGAACTATGCTCTGGGCATCACGCAAGTGTCTTTGCGGGACTATGTTCTCGGCTGTGTAGGCATGATTCCTGGAACCATGATGTATGTGTACATTGGTTCTTTGGCAGGTAGTCTGGCGACCATTCAGAACTCAGGTCAAAGTCCGGAAGCCCAGAGAGTGCAATGGGTCATCCGCATCGTTGGCTTGATTGCAACTGTCGCAGTGACGCTCTATATCACCCGCATTGCCCGCAGCGCTCTTCAGAAAAGCGTCAATTCACGATAACGTTCAGACTTTGCAAATAGGTTTTCACGATGCTAGAAGAATTGATTACTGCTCCACTTGATATTCATAATCAACGCCTGATTTCGCATGTGCATCCAATGGACTGGGTGAATCCTCAACCTGCCAATTGTTACGATCTCGTCGTGATTGAAGCCGGAACTGCTGGATTGGTTGTTGCCGCAGGGGTCGCAGGATTAGGGCTAGGATTGAAGGTGGCACTGATCGAAAAACATTTAATGGGCGGAGATTGCCTTAACATGGGCTGTGTACCAGGGCAAACGCATGAAAATTGTTGATCCTTTCAGATTAAGGATTTCAGCCTCTAAGCATTTCTGCCCATGAGGTCTGGAAGCCTTGCAGGGCAGTCACCCAATTTTTTTATGCGTTTGCCCTGACTACCGGGATGGGCAGTACCGCGAAATTTATATTGCAGAATCAGAAACAGAACCCCTGCTGGGGATGGCACTACTTTACGATCATCGATTGCAGGTTGATGCTATTGAGGGTGGAAGCGTCAGAATTGAAACTTTGTGATCCTGGTTAGAAGCCTATCGATGAGGCACAGTCTAACAATGCGATCGAGCGGGGCACGATCATGTAATTGAGGTGATTAAATCCAAGAAGGCAGTCCACGAGTAATTCTTATCCCACCTACCACCGCACCTTAACAAAACAAGTCACTGTGTCTCAAAATAGTTGTCTGATTTGCAAAGGTTGTTCGCGCGGCGGTAAGCCTAGTCGTTGCCTGGACTTGTTGAATAACGCTAACTTAAGTTTGATGGGCGGAGGGAGAATCGAACTCCCATACCTTTCGGTGCCACATTTTGAGTGTGGTGCGTCTACCAGTTTCGCCATCCGCCCGTTTTCGCTTCACCATTGTAGCTTACTTTTCGATCTTGCAACAAGGATTCATAAGTTTGGCTACTGGCCCAGCGATCGATTTCTCGCGCCCGCAAAACCGGAACCGGATGAGTTAGCTGTGCCGTCTGCAACTGCTTCAACATCTCGCCTAGCTCGTTTTTGCTAACGTCGTCGTAGGCTCTCGCTTGAGCAATGAAGGCATCTAGATTTAGCTGACTCGACAGCGAGGGCGAACCTCCCGACAGTTTCATCATCACCGACATAATTGTTCTGGGGTCTTGAGTAGCGAGCAGGGCGGCACGATCGCACGTAAATTCTGCACATCTCACCCAGGCTAAAATTTGGCTCTGCAATCCCTGCGTCAAAAATTCTCCCAGAGGAAGCTGGCCCGCCGCCAGAACCATAATGTTGGCCAGCGTCAGATAAACCCCGTGATCACATTTGAGATGTCCCAACTCGTGAGCAATGACCGCCTGAATTTCTTCGGGAGTCAGCAACTCAATCAGCGACGTGTGCATGACGACGAAGGGCTGTTTGCCACGCATCGCAAAGGTGTAAGCATTGGGCACCGGGTGTTGACGGACATACAGTTGAGGCGGCTCAATGTCCAACACGCGGCAGGCTTCAATTAACAAACCATGAAGGTGAGGAAGCTGTTGCTCACTGACCAAAATGCTGGAGGCGATATTTTCTAGATAAAAAAACTGTTCTGCCACGGGGCCCAGCAGATTACGGATCACCATATCCAATCCGGGAAGCTGCTTGAGGGCGTTGGTGGCTTCCAAATCCAGAGGGTGGCGGAATTGATCAGCCTTTAATCCAATCAAAAGAGACTTTGAGAAAGACATGTGGGGAGCTAGAAAGGACTCTCAAAGTCAGTATAGCGAACAGGAAGGAGGGATGAGCGAACAGGGATGAGGGATGAGGGATGAAGGATGAAGGTCGATCGAGTGCCATTCATCGTTCATCAGGTCATCGCTGGAGTTAGGTTGACGAAACGGGAGAATCGACAGGGGTTAGAATCGGCTCCGTGATGGTGTCTTCCTGGACGCGCTGAAGTTTGGCTCCGAGCTTTTGAAGTTTGAGTTCCAGATGTTCGTAGCCGCGATCGAGGTGCTGTAATCCCTGAAGCGTGGTCTTGCCTTCGGCTGCCAAAGCTGCCACCACCAGGGCCGCAGAGGCTCTCAAGTCAGTCCCCACTACAGGCGCACCCGACAGCATCGAAACGCCGCGAATAATGGCGTGATTGCCTTTGACGCGAATGTCTGCCCCCATTCGGTTTAATTCGGGGACGTGTCCCAGGCGATTTTCAAACACCGTTTCGCTGATCACACTGTCACCCTCTGCCAGGGTCAATAGAGACACAAACGGAGCCTGCACATCTGTGGGAAAACCAGGGTAAGGCAGGGTTTCGATGTCGGTCGATCGATAGCGCTGTTTGGGTAAAATTCGCATCCGATTCGGACTGTCCATCACGGTTCTGATGCCGATTTCCTGCATTTTGGCCAGGATCGCCGTGATGTGGTCAGGAATGATAGGAGACAGGGTGATTTCTGATCGCGTGATCGCCCCCGCCATCAAAAACGTTGCCGCCTCAATGCGATCGGGAATGATGCTGTAGTCAGTTGTGTGCAGATGGGGTACGCCAGAAATGACGATCGTATTCGTCCCGGCTCCTCGAATTTTGGCTCCCATCGCTCGACAAAAATTGGCCAGATCTGCAACTTCTGGTTCTTGAGCGGCGTTCTCGATCGTCGTCTCACCGTCTGCCAGCGTCGCCGCCATCATCAAGGTTTCCGTCGCGCCCACACTGGGATAGTCGAGATAAATTTTGGCCCCTTTTAGCCGCTTGCTGGTTCCTGTCACATAAGCGTGAACGATTCCATGCTCGATTTGTACATTTGCGCCCATTGCCTGCAAGCCACGCACATGAAGATCAACGGGACGAGCCCCGATCGAGCAGCCCCCCGGTAAAGGCACCCGCGCCACCCCCAATCTCGCCAACAGCGGCCCAATCACAAAAAAGCTGGCCCGAAGCTGACTCACCAACTCATAAGGCGCTTTTGAATGACTGATCTGGGTTGCGTCAATATCCAGAACATCTCCATGCTGCCGAAACTTCACGCCCAGCGCTGATAGAAGCTCACCCATGCGAGTCACATCCGCCAACAGCGGAACATTGCGAATCCGGCAGTCTTGAGAACACAGCAACGCTCCTGCAATCACCACCAGAGCCGCATTTTTAGCCCCACTGATGTTGACATGACCACTTAGAGGCGTTTTGCCCCAGATTTGAAGTACCGAGTTACTTTCTTCGGGGGAAGAATAAGAATTAGACAGGTTGAGAGCGGAAGTAATGGGTTTGTCCTCCTGGGTTAATATTTTTACAACGTCAAATTTGGTTTCGATTCTACCGGAAACTTCGTAGATGTCCAGCCTTTCATCTGCCAGTCGCTAAAAACAACCGTGTGAGTCGCTTCTGGTATCAACAAAATTCTTTTAAGGTCACGCTTGACAAACTATGAACTCATGCAGCAGTATAGGAGATCGTGACGCTAAAACAGTTCATGCGGGACTGGCGGAATTGGTAGACGCGCTAGATTCAGGTTCTAGTGTTCGCAAGGACTTCCGGGTTCAAGTCCCGGGTTCCGCATCTTTGACAAAGAGACTCTGCACTAGACTAAAAAGTTTTGAGCGGGGTCTTTTGTTTGTGAAGAGCCTTTTGTTACGCCGTGAATTTGCTTATGGGCGATCGTGTGTTTGTAACGAAAGTTTAATCATTCTGCGACTCCTAAAATTCAGTACTGCCTTGCAATGTTAACCAGCCTGCAAAATTCTCTTGTCAAGCAGTTACGCAAATTGCATCGCGCCAAAGACCGTCGAGAGCAGCAGCTTTTTTTGATCGAAGGAACGCATTTAATCGAAGAAGCCTGTCTCGCTCAAGTGCCCTTTGTCACCGTTTGCTACACAGAAACCTGGTTGAGTCAGCACCCTAATCTGGGGCAGAAAGCCATTGAAACGGCTCAACGATCGCTCCTTGTCGCGCCTGAAGTCCTCAAAGCGATCGCCACCACCGTCGAACCAGACGGCATCGTTGCCACTATTGAACGGATTCATACCAATTCGATTCATCTCACTCAGCTCGGACTGATGCTGCAAACCATCCAAGATCCGGGCAACTTAGGGACGATGATTCGCACGGCGGCGGCGGTAGGGGCAGATGGACTGTGGCTGAGTCACGACAGCGTGGATTTGGATAATCCGAAAGTGTTGCGATCGTCCGCAGGTCAGTGGTTTCGATTGCCGATGGCGGTGAGTGCGGATTTGAGGACAGAAATTCTCAACTGCAAGGCGGCAGGAATGCAGATTGTGGCCACCGTTCCGACCGCAACGCAGACTTACTGGCAAGTGGATTTTTGTCGGCCCAGCCTGATTTTGTTGGGTAATGAAGGGGCGGGACTGTCTGAAGACTTGAGAGCGCTGGCAGATTGTCAGGTGACGATTCCCTTAAGTCCAGGGGTGGAGTCGTTAAATGTGGCGATCGCCGCCGCCCTACTGTTGTATGAAGCAAAAAGACAGAGCGCCTCTGAAGATTCCACAAATCTGGCTTAAGGAGACGTTTAGAAAGCCTTCAAGGTCAGCAACCGAAGTCAGGGATTCATCGGATTCAGGGGGCGAAAGCTATTTTTCTTCTCTCGCCTGCATAAATTGCTCAATGTCTGCTACAGCCTGCTCTAGACTCGCCAGACTCATTTCAGGTTCGCTGTCTTCTTGATTGGGAGCCGCTTCTTGGGGAGAAACTGGCACAGGTTGCCCATCAACACCTAACGTTTCTTGGAGCTTGTCGAGCGACTCAAAAAAGGCTTCTGTTGCGGCACGTCGCAGTTCTTGCTGATGCGAATCCATAGTGCTTGACTCCAAATTCAAGGATCAAAACGCCGAACGGCTGTGGCTTGAGACCGAGTGCCCGTCAGAAAATCGGGTCGGCAACTTCTCAAAAAATCACTCAGAGAGCGACACTTAACCATTGATGTAAAGCGGGTTGATCCAGTTTTCACAGATTTCTACCCTCACTAAGATGCCCATTCCCGATCAAATATTCAACCCGCCGAAATCGTATCATAGGCCTCACTCACCAGAGAACAGTTGTCTGATGCGCCCTACACAGATGAGAATAAAGAAAAGAAACTGCACCGGGAGGACGACGTGACGAGCGAATTTGATTATGATTTGGTCATTATTGGCGCAGGCGTTGGGGGGCATGGTGCGGCTCTTCACGCGGTCGATTGTGGGCTAAAGACTGCCATCATCGAAGCAGCAGATATGGGCGGCACCTGTGTTAATCGAGGCTGCATTCCCTCCAAAGCTTTGTTGGCGGCCGCTGGGCGAGTTCGTGAGTTGCGTGATGCACACCATTTGAAGTCATTGGGTATTCAAGTTGGAGATGTGGCGTTTGATCGCCAAGCGATCGCCGATCATGCCAGCGGGATTGTCACCAAGCAGCGAGAAGGCTTAATTGGTAGCTTAAAGCGCATCGGTGTAGACGTGATTCAGGGCTGGGGACGGGTCGCCGGGTCGCAGAAAGTCTCCGTCACGACCGACGCGGGCGAGAAAATTATTCGGGCGAAAGACATTATTCTGGCACCCGGATCTATTCCGTTTGTGCCGCCGGGAGCGCAGATTGATGGTAAGACCGTCTTCACCAGTGACGATGCGATCAAGCTAGAAAGCCTGCCCCCCTGGATCGCGATCGTCGGCAGCGGCTACATCGGTCTAGAATTTGCAGATGTCTACACGGCTCTAGGTTGTGAAGTGACCCTGATCGAAGCGCTGGATCAACTGATGCCAGGGTTTGATCCCGACATTGCCAAGCTGGCCCAACGCATTCTGATCACGCCTCGCGACATTGAAACCAAAGTCGGCATGTTAGCGATGAAGGTGACACCGGGATTGCCCGTCGTGATTGAGCTTGCAGACGCTAAGACCAAAGAGATTGTCGAACTTTTAGAAGTCGATGCCTGCCTGATTGCTACAGGTCGGATTCCAGTCGCCAAAGACATGGGACTCGAAACCGTCAGCGTCGAACTCGATCGCCGGGGCTACATTCCCGTTAACGATCGTATGGAAGTGCTGTCAGATGGCGAGTCGGTGCCTCATTTGTGGGCGATCGGTGACTCGACGGGCAAAATGATGCTGGCTCATACGGCGGCCGCTCAAGGAGTCGTGGCCATTGAGAACATTTGCGATCGTCCCCGCGAAATCGACTATCGCAGCATTCCCGCAGCCGCCTTTACCCATCCCGAAATCAGCTTTGTGGGCATGACCGAACCTGCGGCCAAAGAATTGGGCAAGACTGAAGGGTTTGAAGTATCTGCTGTCCGAACTTACTTTAAAGGCAACGCCAAAGCGATCGCCGAAGGAGAATCTGAAGGCATCGCCAAACTAATCTACCGCTCCGACACGGGCGAAGTTTTGGGGGCCCACATTATCGGACTCCACGCCGCAGATTTGATTCAAGAAGCCGCCAACGCGATCGCCAACCGTCAATCTGTCCACTCGCTGGCCTTCCTCGTCCACACCCATCCCACGCTGTCCGAGATTTTAGA
Organism: Phormidesmis sp. 146-20; assembly: GCF_052939475.1. NCBI lineage: Bacteria > Bacillati > Cyanobacteriota > Cyanophyceae > Leptolyngbyales > Leptolyngbyaceae > Phormidesmis > Phormidesmis sp. 146-20. The sequence continues at coordinate 99,067 of NZ_JBJPHT010000006.1, read as the reverse complement.
CGAAGCCTACAAACGGGCGGCAACGCATTGAGGGAAGAGGGAGGAGGGATGAAAAGTAAGTTGTACTGATTTGAGTCGCACCTGATTTGAAAGCCTGACCTGTGTTTTCTCAATCTCACACCTCACATCTCCTGCCTTTTTCATCCCTCCTCCCTCTTCCCTCCTCCCTCCTTCATCCCTTCCCCGAATTGCGTTACGCTACTAATGAGATTCTGCTGGAGGCCCGCCCCTCTTGCAGTCGCGCCATGTCAAGTTTTGCTATTTGTGACTAGCCCAATGGAGATTCGCCGTCGTTCGCCCAATCCTGGGGTGTCTGTGCAGGAATTACGCTATCTGTCTACGATTCCCGGCTCTGAACCGCGTCATATTTTGGAGGAAATCGTCTGGCACAAAGAAGTCGAAGTTGACCAAAAGCGCGATCGGGTGCCTTTGATTGAATTGCAGAAAAAAGTGCTGACGACTCCGGCTCCTCGTGACTTTTTGGCAGCGCTGCAAAACGGCAAAACGACCCCGGCTGTGATTGCAGAGGTAAAAAAGGCCTCTCCAAGTAAGGGGGTGATTCGCGAAGATTTTGACCCAGTGACGATCGCTCAGTCTTACGAAACGGGGGGCGCAACTTGCCTGTCGGTGCTGACGGATCAGAAGTTCTTTCAGGGGAGCTTTGAAAACCTGGCAGCCATTCGCCAAGCAGTGGATCTACCGCTATTGTGTAAAGACTTCATCATTTATCCCTATCAAATGTATTGGGCCCGATCGCAGGGCGCAGATGCCGTTTTGCTGATTGCTGCGATCCTCTCTGACAAAGATTTGCAGTATTTCCTGAAGATTGTCAAAACATTGGGCATGACTGCTCTGATCGAGGTGCATACTCTAGAAGAACTTGATCGCGTTCTGTCGCTAGAGGGCGTGACGATGGTGGGCATCAACAATCGGAATCTCAAAGATTTCTCGGTTGACCTGCACACCACGACTCATTTGCTGTCTGAGCGACGAAGCCAGCTTCTCGATCGGAATATTCTGGTCGTGAGCGAATCGGGACTCCACACCTCCGACGATCTGAGCCTGGTGTCACAAGCAGGTGCTAAAGCTGTCCTGATTGGCGAATCGTTAATCAAGCAGCCTGATCCTGGTCAAGCCCTCGCGCAACTCGTTGGGGCTAGACTTTAGACGAATGAACTTTAGACATTTGAACTTGAGTACATTCATGCGTCTAAAATCCAGGATTCTACATCTGTCTGGTTTTTTCTGCTCAAATCTTATTTACCCGCAGTAGGTTAGCGTTACATGGAGCCAATTCCTCTTCCTTCGCACATTCACTACGAATTACTGCTGCAACTCTTAGAGCGTCAGACGATGTTTGCAGTCGGCTACAAAGGGAAACAGCGCGAACAGGTTCAGCAGTTGATCATTACGCTTCGCAAGGCGCTTTCTCAACAGAAACAGCTAGAGTCTGAGTGCGATCGCCTCAAGCTACCGATCGAATATCGCTGGTCACTCAACCGAGTCGAAGCGCCTCCCCTAGAAGCCGCTATCTTGCCACAGGAGCCAAAAGTTTAGAGATTGCCGCAGCCCATCGCAAAACTTAATCGGTTACGGAGGCAGGAAACGGCCAATCCGTGTAAGCTATATCGCAATATTTATGATCGCTCAAGACCCTTTTTGGCTGCGCGGGTAGCTGGATTTTGGGAGCGATTTTTGGGAGGTTCCAGGTGGTCGAGCCGAACTCTTCTCATGGTTCTGAATGGGCGGATCAGGACTCCGTTAGTTTTACAGTGGACACTTCAACGGCGGCAGCGCTAGACCAGCTACAACAGCGACTTCGTAACCAGACGGAACGGATTCAAAATCTAGAGCAAGCGCTGGATCAGTCGATCGCTAATCTTAATGAACTGCGATCGCAGATTACTGACCAGCAGTTTTTAGAGCATCAACTCGCCTCGACCGAAGAAATCGCCAACGTCCAGCAGCAGGCTATCCACCAACTCAAGCTGCTATTTGCCAAAAAACAAGCCTCATTAGAGCAAGAAATCCACGCCTCTAGAGAGCGAGAACGTCACTATCAAGCCTTATTAGAAGCCGCAGAAGCGTCTCTACAGAGCCAACAGTGCGAGTTAGAGCAGCTACGGGCCCTGTCCGATCGCTCCAAGATCCAGCAGCGTCAGATCGAAGCGTTACAGTCCTCTCTAGAGCAGCAATCTGGTTCAGAGTTAGAAGCGGCTCGATCGCAGATCGCCACTCTAGAAGCGCAGTTGGGTGACGCACAAAAACAAATCATGCGGCTCTATCGAGAGTTGAGCGATCGTCACACTGCAATCAACGAGCTAGAAGCGCGACTAGAAGGAGATTTTGCCCCAGAAACAATTGCTTCGAGTTACGCGCAAGGGATGGACTCTCCCCCCGTCTCAGAAGTCAGCCTGCCACCCAGAGTCGAAGAACTCGAAGCGCAGATCGCCAAACAGATGGCCAATCAAGTCCTCCTTCAGCAAGCTTGTCAGGAATTGGAAGCCGATCGAGAACTCAGTCAAACGCGCATCGCCGAGCTAGAGCGACAATCTGCCGAAATGCAAGAGCAAATTCTCAGTCAGGCCCAGCAGGCCAGCGAGTATGAGGCCGCCGTACAGCACTGGAAAGATCGCTTTTACAATGCTCAAGAAAAGGTGACGCGGCTCAAAGACGTGTTGGATCAGATTCCCAACCTCCCACCAGAAGTCGCAGACCTCTTTGCCGCCCTTCAAACGATGGAAGCGGGGCGAACCTTCAAAACTGAGCCGTCAAATCCAGACAAAATTGACCTTCCAGACTTTCTCACCCGCCGCCGCATCTACCGCAATCGCACCTAGCTTTGCTTTAACGTGAATTCGGTGAGATTGGGGGCAGAAGCGCAGAACATCGAAGCGAAAAAAGTTGTCGAACTGACGTACCTTTAAGGGCTTTGCTGTTGTCTATTCAAGCGAGAAACGGAAACTCAGAGGCGACAGTCCAGCGATCGCCCGTGTGAACCAATAGCGTCAAGCGATCGCCCACAAACTCATAGTGCAGGGATTTGTTGTGAAACGCTTCCCAGGCGACAGCGAAATTTTGTCGAGTCAGATCACGAAACGCTACGGTCATGTGGGGCACAAAGGGACGAGACTTAGAAACCGGATCAACGATGCTCAGGGTCGCTTTGAGGTGAGCCATCAACTGCTGTTGTAATGTCAGCAAGTCAGGAGTTTTGAGAACATTGATATAGATGACGCGAGGCGGAAACGCTGCAAAATTGTCCAATACGATCGGTACCTTCCTCGCCTTTTGAGCAAACGATTTTAAGCTCTGCTCTAACTGTGAAACTTCTCCAGACGGCCACTCAAACGGAGGCTGCAAGGTAATGTGGGGCGGCGATTTGTGAGCGTGACGAGTCGCATAATGCTCTGTAAAATATTGCTTTATCTCAGTCACCCGATCTTGAATGTCTTGGGGAGGTAAAAGCGCAATGAAAAAGCGTTGCATCAGAGCCATAAAGAACAACTATAAAAACAACTATGTAGAGGAGCATCTGTAGATGAGCCAATTAGCGTGAAAATTTCTATCCAGACTCGTTCTGACTGTAAGCTACAGAATGGGAAACTTGAGTAAAAAGATTCTAAGGAAGAGAATACTAATGCCTTGGTTTGTGAAGATCGAAGAGGGAATTGTAGATAAGAGTATCTTCGATCGCTACGTCTCTGCTCACAAAGCCTACGTCAAATCTCTCATTGATCAAGGTCACGAAGCTCGCACAGGCTATTGGGCACACTACGGGGGCGGAATGCTTCTCTTTAAGGCGCAGTCGATGGATGAGGCAAAGGCGATCGTCGCCAAAGATCCCTTAATTCAAAACAGCTGTGTCAACTACAAGCTTTATGAATGGCGTGTCGTCGTGGAGTAGCGGCAAGGCAAGAAGAATCCGTTGAATAAAAACCAATCGCGCTCAACAGTGTTATTCTAATAAGTGACTCGGATCTATGCGATCGTGACACCTAAATCTTGTCAGGGCCGGAAGGCAGCAGCAATACGGGATGCTCAAGATAGGCGTAGTCTCCGGGTCACTTTAATTTTAAAGACTTTAAGATGGATTCTTGATTCTGCACTTCAAATAGAATCTTGATAACTCATCCTTGAATTCAGCAATCTTTTCCTTAGTCTTACTTGAGTGCGGTAAACCCCCGTGGGCGCGTCTCCGGTTTTCTTTGTACCCTAAAAGAAACGGATGACATGGGAGTTTAAAGGATATGGGTTTGGGAGATCTAGTGCAGAAAGCGGTGTATCTGGGGATTGGAGTGGCTTCTTACGCGGGAGAAAAGGCAGGAGAAAAGCTGAGTGAGCTTCGCGTACAGGTGCAAAAATTGGCGGATGAAATGGTCGAGCGCGGTGAAATGTCGGCTGAGGATGCGCGCAAGTTTGTTGATGATATGGTCAATCGCGCCCAACAACCGCCCGTCACACAGTCAAATGACCCAAAACCTTCGGAGCCTCGCAAGATTGAGATTTTAGACGACGATGAGGAACCGACTGCGGCAACTCCTCAAAACAGCGTTGAAGACATGCGGCGGCAAGTAATGGATTTGCAAGATGAATTACGACGGTTAAAGCGAGATTAGTTAGAGAAATTAGTTAGGGAAACGGGGAGTGGTATCTAGTAAATTATGAAGCTTTTTTCACTCCCTACTCTTTCCTTTGACTGCTGAAAAGTTCTCAAACCAGCCTTTTCGCTTAAAGAAGAAGATCAGAGAAACGGCGATCGCCATCATCACTGCCCAACACAACGGATAGCCCCAATACCAATTTAGCTCTGGCATGTTGAGGGGTGACTTATCAGTGTTGAAATTCATGCCGTAGACTCCAACAATAAAGGTCAGGGGAATGAAGATGGTGGAGACGATCGTTAGAAATTTCATGACTTCGTTCATTTTATTGCTGACGGAAGATAAATAGACATCCATCAAGCTAGAAGCCAGCTCACGGTAGGTTTCGACCATATCCAGCACTTGAACGGCGTGATCGTAACAGTCGCGTAAATACACCCGAACTTCATCACAAATCAAGTCACTGCCATCTCGAATTAGAGAATTAATCGCATCGCGTTGGGGCCAGATCGATCGCCGCAGCGTCAACAATTCTCGCTTGATTTTATGAATCTTTTCTAACGTTTTGTGAGTAGGATTTTCGACCACTTCATCTTCGAGACCTTCAATTTCTTCTCCGTAGCGCTCCAAAATTGGGAAGAAACCATCGACGATCGAATCCAACAGCGCGTACATCAAATAGTCAGCTTTGTGTTTGCGAATAGTGCCTTTACTGGTACGAATGCGTTCTCGAATAGCGTTAAAACAATCGCGCTCAGGCTCTTCTTGAACGGTGAGTAAGTAGTGACGACCTAACACAAAACTGACCTGCTCGGTGTGAAAACCACTGGACGATCGTCTCAACATCACCATTCGCGAAATGAGCAACAGTTGATTCTCATATTCCTCGACTTTGGGGCGTTGCGGCACATTTACCACGTCTTCCAACACGAGGGGATGCAAACTAAAAACCTCCCCAAGTTCATTCAAAATGTCTTCGCTGCCGAGTCCTTTGACATCTACCCAGGAGACAGATTCGGTGTCTAGATACTCTGCACAGACTCGCGGTGACTCAATCTGAAGACGCACGGCGTTGGCTTCGTTGTAGTCGATCAAGACGATCTCAGAAGGAGCGGCATCTACGTCAATTCTCAGCGTCCCAGGCATACTACCGGGCACATCATAAAAGTACTCGATCGACGAGTCTTCCTCATCCGATTGAACTACGGGTCTTGGAGCCTGAAGACGCTTTGCTACCATGCGAATTTCACCTTATATGTCTGCTTGAGGAACGCGATCGCTAAGATGCCCTCAATCTTGGATTTTACGTTCAGATCAAGGGGTCTGCTTCCCTAGACTGTAGACGATCGCTACCAGAATATAGAACTAGGAGTGATTGGACAAGCTTGGGAAAAGGGTGAAAATATGGGTTAACCTTCTTTACTTCTACGCAGACAAGTCTAAAGTCTGTCTTGGCAACTTCTCTGACTCTGAGTGAACCTGATATCCTGTCAACATAGTTGCTAGAAGTACTGTTCCGTTGACTGAGACACCTTCAAATTCTGCTTTGGGACTGTGGAGCCAGCGCCTTTTATCTGCGGTGCTGCTGGGTGGGCAAGTCCTCGTTCACTTACTGAGTGGCAAAATTAATCGACGCAATACGATCGAGCAAATGGCTGCTGTCGGCCCGGCCTCGCTGCTGATTGCGTTATTGACGGCTGCTTTTGTGGGCATGGTGTTCACCATTCAAGTTGCTAGAGAGTTTATCAATCTGGGTGCAGGAACGGCCGTCGGGGGCGTGTTAGCGATTTCTTTGTCGCGAGAATTGGCACCTGTTCTAACCGCCGTAATTTTAGCGGGAAGGGTGGGATCAGCATTTGCAGCAGAGATTGGCACGATGAAAGTGACTGAGCAGATTGATGCACTGTATGTGTTGCGGACTGATCCGATCGATTACTTAGTCATTCCCCGTGTGATTGCCTGCTGCTTGATGTTGCCCATTTTGACGATCTTGGCTCTGTTTACAGGAATGGCTGGCGGAATGCTGGTCGCTGAAGGGCTGTATGGCATCTCCAACACGGTTTTCATCAACTCAGCCAAGAATTTTTTGAGCGTCTGGGATCTCTGTAGTGCACCCCTTAAAGGATTTTTCTTTGGGGCATTGATTGCGGTGATTGGATCTAGCTGGGGGTTGACGACCACAGGAGGCGCAAAAGGAGTCGGGCAATCGACAACCACGGCCGTTGTGACCTCGCTGCTGGCGATCTTTATCTCTAATTTCTTCCTCTCGTGGATCATGTTCCAGGGAACGGGAACTGGCGTGAGTCGAGGGCTTTAAAACAACTGCTTCCCACAACTTGATCCACCCCCATTTTTTAGAACGTCTGTACTTCTAACAAACTTTTCTGTATTCTATTGGTCAGAGAGAAGGCGCTGCACGAGACTACTCCACAAGATCATGAATACTCTTGACGCTTCTCTGCATGTAGTGTTTGATATGAAAGCATATTTTGAAAAACGCTATATCTGACTTCTGAGCCTTCAGAAACTACGTTCCTTTTCTCACCCTTTGACTGAGTGCGCTATGGTTTCCCAAGTTGAGACTCCGGTTTTTGATTCTCGTCCCCTTCATCTCAGTGTAGAAGGGCTGGTGCAGGTATTTACCTCCTTTCATCGCAGCTTTTTTACAGGAGTGATGGCTCAGGCTTTGCGAATTGCGGGCCAGGGTACGTCGGTTTTGGTGGTGCAGTTTCTCAAAGGGGGCATTGGGCAGGGGTACGATCGCCCCGTCAAGCTCAGTCAAAGTCTGGATTGGATTCGTTGTGACATTCCCCGGTGTATTGACACTCCTGAGTTAGATGAATCAGAGGTGCGATCGCTGCTGCAATTGTGGCAATACACGCAGGATGTCGTGTGTCAGGGCAAATACGATCTGGTTGTGTTGGATGAGTTGAGTCTTGCGATCAATTTTGGGCTGATTCCTCAAGCAGAAGTGCTGGAATTTCTCAAGCGTCGCCCTCGGCAAATTGACATTATTCTGACGGGCCCTGAGATGCCCCAGGCGATTTTAGATGTAGCGGATCAAATTACTGAACTTCGTCGCAGCCACCAGCCATAGGCAAACACTATGATCAAAAACGATACCTGGATTACTCAAATGGCGCAGAAGGGGATGATTGCTCCTTTTGAGCCGCAGCTTGTTCGGCATGTGGAGGGTCTGCCTGTGATCTCCTATGGGTTGAGCAGCTATGGATACGATTTGCGTCTGTCTGCGTCTGAGTTTCGCATTTTTCGTCACATTCCGGGCACGGTGGTCGATCCCAAACATTTCAATCCGGCAAACTTGGAACCTGCTCAACTGCATGAAGATGAGAATGGCCGCTACTTTGTGTTGCCTGCTCATTCCTATGGGTTGGGTGTGGCTCTAGAGCGGCTAGAAGTTCCCGAAAATATGACGGTGATTTGCATCGGTAAATCGACTTATGCGCGGATTGGGTTGATTGCAAACCTAACGCCTGCTGAGGCGGGCTGGCGGGGACATTTAACGCTGGAATTCTCGAATTCGTCGAGTGCGGATTGTCGGATTTATGCCAATGAAGGAATTGTACAGTTGCTCTTTTTGGAAGGCGCTCCTTGTGCAGTCAGTTACGAAACTCGGCGTGGTAAATATCAAGATCAATCAGAACGTGTCACGCTGGCGAGAGTGTGAGAAAAGATGGTTGAAGCGGATGATTTGAGCGCATTAAATTGTCCGTTTCAGCTAATATGATTTAATGCTAGATTCCCTCACTCGTGGAAGATTTAGGGAGTTTTCAAGAACTTCAAACGTAGCGAAGAATCGTATTGAATTCACGGTTTATTTGTTATTTGATCGCCGTCTCCGCTGATTAAAAAAGTTCCGCAAAAAGTCTCGTAGTCTGGAATTTTGTTTGAGCGTTTGAGACTGAAAATCTGTAGCAACTTTGGATAGGATTTCTGAGAGTGTGGAAGAAGGAAAGGGGAGAGCAGCGATCGCGCTTATCTTCAGTTTTTTTTGCATGGCGAAGGCGATTGCTCCTATCAACTCACTTGCCTCAGTGCCAACAATGTGCGCTCCTAAAATTGAGCCATTTCGACGCACGATTAATTTGTAAAATCCCGTGAGTTCTCCTCGAATTTGCGCCTTTTCTAAAGTTTTGAAAGGTTGCCTTAAAACAAAAATGTCTTTGCCGTATTCGTGAACTGCTTGAGATTCTGTTAAACCGATCCAGGCAATTTCTGGACTTGATAAAATAACTCTGGGAATGTGACGATTTAGCTTGTAGATTGGAAAAAATAGCGCATTTTTAACGGCAATATCTGCTTCGTGTTGAGTGTTGCACCAATAAATGCGGGAATTCGTCGTCTGTTGTTTTGCATTAGTTTGAATGGGCGATCGCACTCCCGCTGCTTCCAAGTTCAATCCCTCTAAATTGGGTTCTGTCTTGGTTGCTAACAGAATTTCATCAGTCTCGATCGCGACATCTCCCGCCTGTACCCATTTCTTATTTTGAATCTGTCTTACCTGCGTTACTTGGGTGGCCAAAACTCGAACGCCTTCTGCTTCTAGCTGTGCCTGAATGAGAAATGCTGCCTCTCGATCGACTCCTGCCAAAAATTGAGTTGTGATCAACGTAACTTGAGCGCCTAGCCGAGTGAAAATTTGCGCGAACTCAATCGCGATCGCATCGTCACCAATAATGGTTAAGGTAGCAGGTAAGGACTGAAAGGCGGTTTTTTCGGTGAGGTAATGAGTTGACTTCAAACCTTCGATCGTGGGCGTTCTTAGCATTCCCGTTGTGATTAGAAAAGCACGCGATCGTAGCAGTCGTCCATTCACCAAAAAACCAGTCTGTGGCTTACGCACAAATTCACCTGATGCAAGGATTACCTCAATTCCTAAAGAGGCTAAAACCGCAGGAGAGTTGGCTTCTTGAAAGTCAGTTGCGATCGTATCTGCCCACTTTTTAACCTTTGTCCAATTGAGTGTATTGGAATCAATCGTCTGTTGATAAAAGCTCAGTTGATTGATTCGCGTAATCTGTTGAGAAATGCGCCCGACTTCTCGAAAGCAATCGACCGTTTTTTCTGTATTCACCGCTTGATCAATTAAGGCAACTCTTGCTTTTAATCGAGCAGCCGAAATCGCGGCATGAATTCCAACCGCCGTGTTACCAATGACGACCAAATCATACTCAACTGCCATATTAAAAGTTACAACAAAAATTACAAAACGTTGGTTAATCCTTCGAGCAAGCGGTTATTTTCTGACTCAGAACGCACAGCAACTCTAAAGTAGCGATCGCCCAACTCATCAAAACTCAAACAATCTCGAATTAAAATCTTGTGATCTGCTAATAATTGCTTTTGAATTTCAACACTTGATCGCTCAGTTTTTACCAAAAAAAAGTTAGCAGCACTCGGAAAAGGATGCAATCCTGGTAATTGTTTCAACCCATCAAATAACGCAGGTTTAGCAGATTCTAACCAATCCCAGGTTTGTTGCTGAAATTCGGTGTCTTTTAGCATGGTGATCGCGGCCACAGAAGCCAAAACATTCACTGACCAGGGATCACGCCGCTGTTGCCATTGACTCAATCGATCGGGATGAGCGATCGCATAGCCCAATCGCAATCCTGGCAGACTATAAAACTTGGTGAGCGATCGTAAAATTACTAAATTGGGATAATTCTCAACTTCATCAATCAAACTTTGTTGACAATCGGGCGTTAAGAAATCCATAAAAGCCTCATCCACCACCACGAGCGAAAACGCTTTGAGATAAGGCAGAATGGACGCTTTTGCAAATAGCTGACCCGTTGGATTGTGGGGATTATTTAACAGCAACCCAGACTTTTGGGCATCCAGTGGAAGTGTCGTTAAACCATTCTGAACCATTAAGGAATAGCGATCGACCCGTGCCCCAAACGCCTTCAACGCTCGAAAATAATCGCTGAATCCAGGAGTCAAAACCCAGGTCGTGTCTAACGCTGCCAAATCCCAAGCGGCCCATGTCAGCAACTCAGCCGCCCCGTTTCCAGGCAAGATCCAGTCCGGTGAAATCTGGTGAAAATCGCTCAATGCCGATCGCAACTCCCCATACGCGGGATCAGGATACGCTTTCAGCAAACCTAAATTATTTTGAATGGACTCGATCGCCGATCGGGGCGGCCCCAACGGACTGATACTGGCAGAAAAATCAAGAATTGCAGAGGGAGAACAGCCAACCAGCGCCGCTGCCCAAGCTAAATTCCCCCCATGCACTGGACGTTTCAAAATTTTCCTGCTTAAAAAGGTCGTAATGTCTAGCCAGCCTAGTCGTCAGAAGGAGCAACCTTCTCCTTAAACAGCTTCCCTGCCGAAAATGCAGGAACTTTGGTCGCCGGAATTTCCATCTTATCGCCTGTTTTGGGGTTGCGCCCCTCACGAGCTTTGCGCTCACGCGACTCAAATGAGCCAAAACCAACCAGCGTCACTTTGTCACCCGAAGAAACCGCCTCGACGATCGTTTCGATCGCAGCAGTCAACACTGCATCTGCTTGTTTCTTGGTGACACTAGCCTTCTCAGCGACTGCATCCACGAGTTCGCCCTTATTCATATCGTTTCCCTCAGAGTTTGTTGAGTGGGTTTGAAGCGTTCCTTTAGTCTCAAAGTGAGACCGAAAGTTGAATCCTCAAGGTGGTCGGTTCAAAATGGCTGAAACTCCCAGAACCTCGATTTTTCAATGACCCATTCTATAGGCTGTTCTCTCAATCTGGAGCGTGAAAAGCTTTAAGTTATATGGATTACAGCACTTTTCTGCTCATTTTTGGCATTTTGATAAGCATTTATACCCAAAACTCCGTCCCAACTGCTAAGAAATGTAAGGCACTGACCCGACTACACTGGCTTTGAGTTGGATCAAGGGGCGATCGACCAGAGGAAGCGATCGCCAAACTTCGTCTCATTTGAGAAAGCTGGTCATGAGAGACGATGGCGAAACTGCACCCTTCACCAGACCGTCCAATGACTCTACTTTGGGATCACTCGTGATCCCTAGCGAGAAGGCAATTTCTCCCAAGCTTGAATTACGGACTGTAACGCTTTAGGGAGGTTTTTGACCTCCAAATCGATGTACTGAACGGTACTGCCCACCCCTTGCAAGGTCGTAGTGGGATAGTCGGCAAACGCTGCACTACTCAAATATCTCAAGTCATTCAAATTGCGAAAGCGCTGCGTTTGCAGAATTTGCTGAAATTGCTCCACTTGTTGTGAAGACAATCGCCCCAGCACAACTGGGCGAGAACGAATATTGGGAGCGGTGATCAATTGGGTGATCACGCCATCATTCGTTAAGGTCACTTGAGTCACCTTGCCTGTGAGATCGCCGCTGACGATCGACCGAAAAACCACGTTAGTTTCGATCTCAGGCTTGTTCTGTTCTGGAATAAAGGAAGGCACCAGTCCACCTTGGCTGCGACTTGCAGTTGGGTTTTGAGCAATCCGGTTTGCCGATTCGTCTAAGTGATACACCCAACTGCGATCTCTTCGAGTTACCCGCAAGGGGTCGCTTCGAGTTGCCCGCAAGGGGTCGTCGCTCGTCACAATCACTTGCCACCCAGATAGCGCAATTTGAGTGCAGGCTTGTTCTGGTTTATAGACTCCTAGACAGCCATCCCAGGTCGCTGATTTGACTTCTGCAATCTGTAAGCGACTGATAGGAATGCTCACTTGTCTAGCAACCGTTTTTAGCAAACGTTGAGCGACATCGGCAGGCAAAGTCACCACATTGTTGGGCTGAGGTTCCAATCGGGTCGCCTGGGCAGTGTCATCTGTGCGATAAAACCAATTTTGCTGACCATTGGTGACTTCAACTCGCCAACCCTGGACAGTTCCCCTCAAACAGCCCTCAGCCGCACCTCCTAACCCCAAACAGCTATCTGACCAGGTTTGCTGGCTAAAGCTCACAATTTTGACATCCCGCAACGGAATATTGAGCCGTTGAGACAAATCCTGGCGTACCCTTTGTTCAACGGATGAGGGCAAGGCAGGCGATCGGGTCATCCTTATTTTTGAAGGCACAGTGTTTGACAGCACAGTGTTTGAAGGCTGAGAGGCCAGTCCGGCTTGCTGTGATTTGGCACCTGTGAGTAGAATCAATCCGGTGAGCACAGCGATGGTGATTTGATGCGCTTTGAAGTTTTTTTGTGTGATGTTTGTCATTTTCAGGAGTGGAGGCGTTGTAAAGGATGGTTCTAACTTAGTGAGTTGACTCACCCCTGACGATCGCCGTTTCTGAATTCGTTACATCAATTCTTGCTTTGCCCAATCAAAAAGGGTGCGTTTATTGGGTTGAAAAACCTTGAACGTCCGATCTCTCGCGACGTTGAGGGCAATTCATCCCCAATTCATCCCCTAAGTTAACGTGAAGTCGATGAAATCTTTTGCTGCGGTCGTCAATTTGGGCAGCCCCCTAAATCCCCCACAAGTGAGGGACTTTGAACTGAAATTCTTGGCTTAAGTCCCCCAGTTTTGGGGGGTTGGGGGGCAGAAGCACTGAATAACGAAGCGAAAAGATCCCATCGACTCCACCTTGAGTTAGCAACGCCGATTTGATCTGCGATCCTTCGCTTCGAGCGCCCTTTTAGACCCAATCCACCGCAAACTTACGCTCTAGCAGTCCCAGACCCAACTCGTCCGATGAGATTGCCTTCACTTCAAACAGGGCCACCATATCCTTCATATTGGGATTACCTCGACTTGCGCCCGTCAGTCCCTTGGCTACGACCAGCCCACAATAGCCTTTGGTCTTCTTGCAGCGCTGCTCCCACTTTTTACGCGCCTGAATATGGGTGGGATCGTCTTCTTCAAATTCGCCAAATAAATGAAGTTCGCCGTTGGCGGTTTGCAGCAGTCCCAAATCATAGTGATCGCCCACAAACGGATCGGCACCAGGATTAAAGCAAATACCGCGAATGCCGCCTGCCTCCTTAATTTCATCTACCATTGCCTTCGCTTTGGGTCGAGAAGTCTGGATTAAAATCACGGGCAACCCTTCTCCCGATTCTGTCGGTTCGCCGCCCTGGTGATGATCGACGTGCGATCGCATTCGCTCCACCATTTCCCACGGCATCACGCCCAAACTCAAGAAAGAATGCTCTGGCACCAAGTCGTCCCGAATCACCGGAAAGAACGGCTCCTCTTCCTCGTCGTCTACCATTGCAAACAGTTCATTTGCCAGATCGGGCATCGTCGAAACCTTGACCGATACGGCTGATGTGTTTGCTTCGCTCCCTTCAGGAAGGGGAATTTTGTACTTACTGCTGACAGCCGGAAAAGCATCGCCCTCAAATTTGCGCCGATGTTGCCGCATAAATCGATGCAGCGCTTCTAGAATGACCAGCAGTGATAGGGCTTCTTCGTCGTAGAGAAACGATCGAATCCCTTCTAACGGATGGAGCGTCCCAAAAACAGGCGTAATTTCTGAGTCTGGATCGACGAGTTCTAGCGGGTCTTCGTCTTCGTCTTCGCCCGATTCAAAGGTGAGAAACAGGCAATCTTGACCCAGAAAAGCTTCTTCCATCTGTTCAAGCGATTCGTTAGCCAACACGCGCTGCCGGAATTGTTTCAGCGAATCGAGCGATCGATACAGCAAAATCCCATATTCCATCCCCAGCATCCCCATCACTGAGGCATAGAGGCTGTGCAGATCCCACTGATTTAATTCGATTTCTAAAATTTGATGATCGCCCAACACTTCCCAGGGGGCATCTTGCCAAAGTCCTTCTGCCTTCTCGATCAACTGATCGGCAAACTGGGGTGGCAACTGAGGCGGACGAGTATCCGTCGCATCCTGAAATCCGCGAAAGATCTCATCAATCAGCGGCAACTCAGGCACATAGTCCAGAGTAATCTCTAAATCTTGCAGCACGCCTCTCAGGTAAAACTGGGTTTCTCGATCGCGCACCACGATCTTTTGAGGACGAGCCGGCTTTCCTGGATTGTGGGGATGCTCCATCGCTCGTAACAAAGTGCGAACGATCGCTTCATGCCCCGTCTCATCCGGCACCACATCCATTGCTCTGACGACCCCTTGTGACCCATCGACCCAAAGAATACAGTCGCCATCGGGATGGGCATTTGTCGAGTCTATCGTCGGACTGCTGGCGATCGACAACCCTGTAGAGAGTGGCCGACGATCGCCCTCCCAGACACTAGGAACCTGCGGTAGTTGCAGCAGCCGACGACGAGTAGCACGATTGAGACCAGTCATAACCAAGTCAATTAACGGAGGGACGATGCAAGGCTCTCGGACAGCAGACTTTATCTTAGACGCTAATCTACTTCCTCACCGACATTCTGAAACGTCGTACAAAAGCCTTCTATCAGCATAGTCAGTTCGGTAAGATTGTGACTCAGAAATCTGTTTTACTCAAATAATCGATAAACTAGATCAATCAGCAAAAGATCTTAGGAGTCAGACGACCATGACACAGGCAACTCAGTCCCAAAAGCGTGGAATTCTCATGAGTGATGCGGCCCTCAAGCATGTGATGGCGCTGCGAGAAAAGCAAGGGCAGGATCTTTGTTTGCGGGTGGGGGTCAGAGGCGGCGGCTGTTCTGGCATGTCCTACACGATGAATTTTGAAGATCCCAGCAATATTCGATCGGATGATGAGGTCTACGATTACGACGGCTTTAAGGTGGTCTGTGATCCCAAAAGTATGCTCTATCTCTATGGGTTGCTGTTGGACTATAGTGATGCTTTAATTGGCGGCGGCTTTCAGTTTACAAACCCCAATGCGGATCAGACCTGTGGCTGTGGCAAATCGTTTTCGGCATAGGGTTTCGGCGTTAGTTTCAGACTGCCATTGCGATCGTTTAATTTTTAGACCTTTAGCTCAATCATGACTCAAACTATTGAAACCATCTTTGATGAAGCCCTGGAACGCTACAAGGAAGGCGAATCCCCAGAGGAGTTGATTCCTGTTTTTAAGGAAATCTGCGATCGCTCTGGTAAAACTAGCGCTGCCTGGACTTGTCTTTCATGGTTATATCTCTTGACTGGCAAGCATTCTTTGGCCTTTACGACTGCCCAAAAAGCAGTAAAGCTCAATCCCCAAGATCCGCAAGCACGAATCAATCTAGTGCTGGCCATGCTCGACTTAAACAAGAAGGGGGTCAGAACCCATGTCGAAGTGGCTCAACAGTTGACGATGGCGATTCCAGAATTGCGCGAAGAGGTCGAGAAAAATATCGAAGATGGGCTAACTCGTAAGCCAGGTTGGGTCAGTATGGAGCGAGTTAAGGCCTGGCTGGCTGAGTAAGTTTTGAATCAAAGTCCAAGTTGAGCTGGAGTTAGTGTTTTTGAACCTGGCTCCATTTTTTTATGGATTAGTTCTGTAAACTAACGTGAAGTTGATCATAAATCTCGCTGCGTTGCTTAAGGCTTCTGCCCTCCCAAGCTGGCAATCTTGGGGGACTTTAAGAGAATTTGAACTTGCCGCTAGAATAAACGGCTGATTAAATCGAAGCTAGAGGATGCTGGTCATAAAACTACATTAAAACGGCTGAAATACTTGCAACGCGGTAAAGATCTTGACGACTGAAATACATTACTCGAAACAATATCACAACTAACTTAATGATGCTTTCAGAAATAGAATGGTAAGATTCAACTAACAAGACAAAGAGTAGTCTTTACACCATTTCACAGTTATTAAAAGGCGCGATTTTTGAATGCTTGATGATCAGAAGGCACTCAACGATCGCTTCAGTTACTAACTGCAAAAACTCATAACGACTCGATCGACTCGATCATCACTTTTGGTTGTGAAGGGGTGTGAAAGCTTCTTGTGCAAATCCACTGATTCGTTTAGGAATAATTTAGCCATGTTGTATGAATTCGTAGGCGTTAAACCGGGCACACGGAATCACAGAGGTTGCTTTGTTCAACAAGCTTCGGGGTATCAGCTAAGAGAGATAGATCAGGCAGGGTGGGCGATCATCTGTGTGAGTGATGCGGTCTGTCACTATGTCGATCCAGAAAATCTGCAACGATCGCACCACAAAGGATTACCTAAATTTGAGGAACTGTAAATTCTGATTTGCAATGTTGATTCGATCGTTGATAAGGCTGTCCTGAATCCCAGAGGCAGCCCTATTTTTTGATAAAGTGTTTTGATAAGGTATGAAGTGTAGATCAATTCTTGCCGATGCGTTTAACAACTTTAGGTTAATAACCTTATATGAAAGAGCAGTTTTTGAAGTGGCTTAACTTCATTTTGATGCTGGATTTATTTCTGGTGCTTTTTAGCTTCTTTTGGCTGGCGGCGGCTGTGATTGGTCGAGGGGCTAAAATTCCGCTGGGGTTAGATCTTTGGTACAAACTTTGGGAGCCTGTTTTTACGCCCGCGATCGGCGTTCTCATGGCAGGTGCGCTGATCAGTGGTGCGACAAGTTGGCTAACAAAACGGCTCAGTCAGTAGGGTTGAGAAGATGGCAACGGACTTGAGAGCAGATGGATCTTCAAATCCACTGATATCCGCCGCCACTTTTTTATCGAGTCCAATCGCTTTGAGTTATCCGCGATCGCGCCTCAAAATGCTCATCACTTCTCCTGGTTTAGGGGCGGGTAATAGGGGACTCCAATCATTCACTTCGGCAAACCCAAGGCTGTATAGCGCGTGAATCGTTTCGGTAACCCCTGCTGGGAAACCAATGATCAAAATTTTCAGCTTTTCGTAGTCGGTGGGCGGCTCGTCGTCAGACAGAAAATCGCGCAGATTGTCAGACATTTGGGGGTTCTCCTAAATTTTGGGATGCAGGAAGGCCCAAAAACCTAGCCATCCCACAAGCAGGACAAAGCAGGATGACTAGGAGGAATGCTATGATTCTCCATTAGCCTCCACGCTGGGTCTCAGTCAGCTTGGGGGTCAGCCGTTCATTGCTGGGTCTCAGTCAGCTTTGAGCGGCGACGGCTAGAATTTTTGGGTATCCGATTGCCGAACACTTCACGCAAGGCAACTTAACCAGAGAGCGTACAAGAATTTCTCTGTAAAAGTCAAGTACTTTTTGCAGTGATTGAGGCGGCGGTGACTTCGCTCCGTTTTGGCCAATCCTTCAATTAATAGTCTGAGCCAATTCAGCGATCAATGAATTAATCTCATCACCTCGATCGCAACCTCTGGAAAAGATAATGGATGAATGGTTCCACTGGTCAGCGTGACTTCAGATTGATAATCCCCATTGACAGGATTGCGATAGACAATCAACGCCATCGTTCTGAGATTAATCACCCAGTATTCACAAATTCCCGCCGCCGCATAAGTTCTACGCTTGATGTCCGTATCTTTCTGTAAGCTAGAGTTTGCATATTCAATTACCCAGAAGATGTTCTCTGGGTAGGGATGATGCTCAGTTTTGTAGACCTGCTCTAGAGGTTGAACGATCGCTAAATCTGGCTCAGGCTCAGAACAATTAGGCAACGTGATTGGGTGCCCTACACGCACGATCGCTCGTTCCCCTAGTAGCCTTTGCAAATACCTTGATGAACTGTCGCTCAAGCCAGCGTGGGGAACTCCTTCGGGGGACATCTCTATCAATTCTCCATTCAATAATTCAATAGGCTGATCGTCAAATATGCCAGCCTCTACCGCCTGGTGATAGCGATCGATTGTCCATTTATAAGTTGCGATGGTCATTGGCAATTCTCCAGGACTTGTTGAATAAAGGAACCACTCAAAACTTTATTTTAGAATGGCTTCTAGTGCTGGCTTGAGGGTTGGATATTGATATTCAAATCCGCTGGATAGGGTTCGTTTGGGCAAGACTTCCTGACCCTCTAGCACCACTTTTGCGCCGTCTCCTAACATCGCCTCTAACGCAAAAACAGGGACAGGCAGCCAGGAAGGACGATTCATCACTTCACCGATCGTATTCGTCAGGTCAACCATACGGACGGGATTGGGAGCCGTTGCGTTAAAAGTGCCTTCCATGTCCGATCGCGTCAGTGCCCGCACAATCAAACTCACTACATCGTCTCGGTGAATCCACGAAAACCACTGCTTACCACTGCCGATCGGGCCACCCGCAAACAACTTAAAGGCTGGTAACATCTTACCTAACGCGCCTCCATCTCCCAACACAACGCCCAATCGCAGAATGACCAATCGAGTTCCAATTTCCTTAACCTTGCTGGCTTCGGCTTCCCAGATTTGGCAGATCTCCGCTAAGAAATCGTCTCCCGCAGAACTTGTTTCGTCAAAGGTGGCCGTTTCACTGGTGCCGTAGAAGCCGATCGCTGATGCATTCACCAAGACAGAAGGCTTGTGATCGACTTTGGCAATGGCTTCGACGATCTTTTGGGTAGTGATTTTGCGGCTGTCGATCAGCGCTTGTTTGCGTTCGGGTGTCCAGCGGGATTCGGCGATCGCTTCTCCTGCCAGATTAACTACACCATCGCAGCCGTAAAAGACATTTTGCCAATCGCCCGACTCAGTTGGATTGTAGGCAACGATTTCGAGACTCGACGACTGAGGAAAAGCAGCCTTAGCAGGATTGCGCGTCAACACAACGACCTGATGCCCTTCAGCCAAAAGCCGCTCTACCAAACGACTGCCCACAAATCCCGTTGCCCCTGTAATTGCGACTTTCATTGAGTGTCTCCGTGTGCTCTAAAGTTTTTTTAGAAAATTAAATAGAGAAAGGAATTCTGAGAACCCCTCCACAAAACTTAGAATTCAGTATACAAGCGTCCTCTACTCAACCGTCCTGACTCACCAGAGAACTGCTGCAACTTGATCAAAGCAGAAGATCAACAGAAGATCAAAAAAAGCCCAAAATAAAAGAGGCACAAACCTTTTAGCCTGTACCTCTGCGTGAATCCTAAATAGGAGCAGAATTGAATGATGAGTGAAGCACTACTTGAGATAGCTGGCTTCTGCTTCTAGCAGTCGAAGAAGGTTGGTGTCACCGCTAGCTCTGGCAGCTTCGATGCGGCGTTGCAGGTTTTTCTGAAGGTTTTCACGGTGGACGCTGGCAGTTTGCGCGGCGTTTTGATTACGATTTCTGTTCATGTTAAACGTTCCTAGAGTGTCACCTGTTAGCTTTCGCTTATTCTAATGGTAGCAGCTAGTAGAATAATCCGTAGCTTATGCTACCAAAGTTAACATTAAAAACATAAATATTACTGAACCTACTGATAAATGATCCTGACCCTTCTAACTGATTTTGGACTGAGTGATGCGTATGTAGCGGTGATGAAAGGGACGATCGCTCACGTCAATCCTCATCTACAAGTGATCGATATTACCCATCAGATTCCGCCTCAATCCGTAGCGATGGCGCGATTTCAACTCATGAATGCCTATCCTTACTTCCCTGATGGAACGGTGCATGTAGCTGTCGTTGATCCGGGGGTGGGCAGTGCGAGACGAGCGATCGCCGTTCAGCTTGGGTCTGGTTTTTTGGTCAGTCCTGACAATGGGTTGGTGAGTGGCGTGTTGAGCCAGTGGAAAGCGATCTCTTCGAGTTACCCGCAAGGGGTCGCCGCCGTTGAGTTGACAAATCCCAATTATTGGCGCGTTTTGGCTCCGAGTCAGACTTTTCACGGACGCGATATTTTTGCCCCGGTTGGCGCACATTTGGCGAGTGGCGTACCGTTGAGGGAATTGGGACGAGCGATCGAGTTGGATACGATCGTGCAGTTTCCCATTGCTAATCCCATTCGGACAGATCACACAATTGAAGGATCGATTCAAGCGATCGACCATTTTGGCAATCTGATTACGAATATTCCGGGGACAGAAGTGGAGGGAAGGGACTGGAGCGTGACGATCGCTCACATAACTTATCCAAGCAAAACGACCTATGCAGACAGTGAACCTGGAGAAGTTTTGGCATTAATTGGCAGTCACAACTGGATCGAAATCGCCACCAACCAAGGAAATGCTCAAAGGCAACTGGGACTGAACTGGGGCGACCCCTTTCGGGTAACTCGAAGCGACCCCTTGCGGGTAACTTGAAGAGATCGTATTTCAGTGCAAATTCAGTAATAATGCTTTGTTAACGCGAATTCGACGGAATCTTTCGCTGCGGTCGTCAATTTGGGCAGCCCCCTAAATTCCCCACAAGTGAGGGACTTTGATTTGAAAATCTTGCTCTAAAGCTTCCCAGAATTGGGGGGTTGGGGGGCAGAAGACGTGAACAACGAAGCAAAAAAACTTTATCGAATTCGCGTTTTGTTAATGTCGTCCGATGAAGTTGCAATTAGATCTATACAAGACTATGAAGCCAGAATTGTGGATACCGATCGTATCAGGGCTAATTACAGTATTGGCTTCTTTCTTTGTCGCCCTCTATCAAGCACGGACAGAATTTCGCAAGCTAAGTAGACAATTAGAGCAGAAATATACAACTTCTTTATTTGACAAACGAATAGAAGGATATCCTATTCTCTTTAAAGCCTTGAATGATCTAAACAATGTGATTGAGTATGGCGCTCCAAACAATCAACAGCTAATTGAATTTCAGAAGCAGTATGACAGTTGGCTTTCTGATCATGCAATTTTTCTAACGCGATCGACCGCCAAAATCGTCTGGGGTTATCATCATTACTTGATCGATTTGCTAGAGCAGCATCGGGACAGTTCTTTACCTCAAGAGCGATGGGCTGAGATTAGAAATGTGCAGATTGTGATTGGTAAGTTTTTGAGAGCGGAGATTGGGGTGTTTGACACGATCGCAGCAGGCAGCCCCGAACTCGACAAGCCTTACGTCAAAGCAATTATCGACAAGTTGCATCAAAGCTCAAAGAAAACTCGCAGTCGATTTGGTTATTGAGGAGTCACCTTCGCGCCGGCCCCTGCGGGTAACTCGAAGCGACCCCTTGCGGGTAACTCGAAGAGATCGACTTAACCAACGGTTCAAACACAGGCAATAAATCAGATCGGCTGACGACTAATGTAGGAAACGATCGCTGCCGATAATTTTGTCCCACGGTTAATGGAAAAATAGGTTCAGATTCTAAAGGGTGCCAGATTGCGCCTGCGGCCTGAACGATCGCCCAAACTGCCGCAATATCCCAAATTTTTGGAGTGGCTTCGACTCCGCCCAACGTTGCTCCCGCTGCTACGGTCAGCAGATTATAGGTTGCTACACCCAACATGCGAATTTTGGCAGGAAAGGGCTGTTTGAGAACCGAAACACTTCGAGCGCACAGGTTAAAGAAATGGTTGCTAGTTAAAGCATCTTGACTGGCGTGAATCGGTTTGCCGTTGAGAAACGCGCCCGTTAGCATTTCTAACCCAGAGTCACCCTGCCAAAAGCCATGAAAGGACTGTCTCAACGGCGGAAAATGCACATAGCCAAAGACGGGAATGCCTTGGTAAAGCAGTCCGATCGACACTCCCCAAAGCGGCAATCCTCTGGCAAAATTGGTCGTGCCATCGAGCGGATCGATCACCCAGCACCAGTCTGTATGCGGGAAAACATGCTCCACTTCTTCGCTCAAAACGCCGTGAGTGGGGAAGGTGTGAGCGATCGCATCCCGCAAGACCTGATCCGCCCATTGGTCTGATTGGGTTACCAAACTTCCGTCCGACTTTTGAGACGCTTGCACCTGCCCGAAATCTTTGAGAAGCTGTGTCCCGACTTGATGAGTCGTTGTTTCAGCAAAGTTGAGAATTTGTGTCCAGTCCATGAAGGCGAGGGATGAGGGATGAGGGATGAAGGATGAGGGATGAAGGATGAGGCTATGACGATGGGAGCTAAACCAAGTCCTGTTCCCTCTATCTTTTGTATAGGGTGAAGGTGAGGGCATGGAATCATTTAACCAAAGATTGGGTAATCAGGGAGTAATATCAGTTCTCTAAATCAGCGCTAACACCTTAGACATTATTGCCTTCTGCTAAAGGTAGCTTCTGTGAATTTAATTATCTCCATCAAACGTTGTAAAATACAATTTTTCTATCTACAAAACTATATTGAAAGAGGTTAGAAAGTTGTTTTATGTAGAATAACTTACTATTACAAAGTCATTTACATCTTAAATAGAAAATTAGACGCTGTATTTCTATCAATCTATCTTTAGGAGGTGTGTTGATCTCTCTCAAGCTTTAACAATCAAACGTAATGCGAAGAGGTTCATTTATATGGCGCGATCGTTGACACTCTGGTTTGTTTGGCTTGGCTTTATTATTTATTTGCTGTTTTTTGCGCCGCCCCTTCAATCTGATACGTTTCAACCCCTTCGATCGCTACTATCTGGACAGTTTCCTTCTATCAATCCAGTGATTGTGTCACTGTTTAGTTTGGTGGGTATTTGGCTATTGATTTATAGTTGTTTGATTTTTGCAGACGGGAGAATGCAGTCTTTACCCGCGTGGGCGTTTATGCTGGCAACGATCGCGACCGGGGTGTTTGCGCTCATTCCATACCTCGCCCTGCGTCAGCCCAATCAATCGTTTTCAGGTAAAAAAGATCCCTGGATTGCTGTACTCGATTCGCAGACGACTGGCGTAGTGTTGACCATCAGCACAGTTATCTTGGTTCTTTACGCAGTTTTGTGGGGCGATTGGACTGGCTTTATACAAGAGTTTACAACCAACCGATTTGTACATGGAATGAGCTTGGCGTTTTGTCTGTTTTGTGGGCTATTTCCTTATCCAACTCTGTTAGAGGATGATATGGTGCGACGCGGACTGACCCCCAAATCTCAACTATTTCATATAGCAGCGTGGGTTCCCTTGTTTGGCCCGCTCGCCTATTTATGTTTGCGTCCTTCACTGTTAGCGTTTCGGTTTAACAATCCGTGAACAACCGAATAGAGATTTAATAGAATTGTTGTGAAATAAGAATGCAATAAGCTGATCTTTTATTACCACAGATTCTCTACTCTTCCTAGCTACGGCTTCTTCCCTCTTACTAGTTCTTTAAATTAACGTGAATTCGACAAAGGTTTTCCGCTTCGTTACTCAACGCTTCTGCCCCCCAACCCCCCAATTCTGGGGGACTTTCGGGCAAGATTTCTCGTTCAAAGTCCCCCAGAATTGGGGGATTTAGGGGGCTGCCTGGATCTATAACCGCAGCGAAAGATTCCATCGAATTCACGTTAAATTAGTGCTACAGAAGTTGTGCAGACTCTAGACCTGAGACCTAAGAGTTTAGGCAGAAAACCTAGCATCCAAAGTCTTTTGTCCAAAGTCTCTCGTCCAAAGTCTCCTGAAGGAAAAAAACGGCTATAAGCAGGGATGCAGGTTAGTCTAGTTCGTGGTGGAGGACGGCGGCGATCGCTTTACGAGAACTGCTGCGGAATTCTTGCACGTTGACTTGTCGAAGGAGCGTCACGGCTAAAAGCATCCCCAACGCTTCGCAAGCAAACACGACGCTAAAGGCTGGAAACGGCTGCTGGAAGAGTTTTCGTCCTAAATCGAGGAGTGCGCCTCCGGTGACGGTGGCCGATGCTTGCGACAGGGCTTGCGCCAAACCCCACGCTCCGACAAAGGTTCCGGCGGTCTCGGTGGCGGTCAAGTCCAACATTAGGCTGACGGCGCTATTGGTCAACACCCCAGACGATAACCCAAACAAAATTACCGCACTTTTGAGCAACGTCTGAGTTTGCGTCAAGCCAGAAATGATGATCAAAACGAAACAAGCTGCCGTGAGACAACATCCCAATTGAGCCGTCCGCTGTTTGCCCAGACGAGGCACGATTAGAAATCCCGTCACGCCCATGCCCGCTAGAATGCCATAGCCCCAATATTTGTTGAGTCCAGCGCTCTCGGCGATCGTCATCCCAAAGACTTCTCGCGCATAGGGTTCTAAGACAGGCTGTTGCAGAAATAAGCTAATCGTCATCACTAACAGGAAGCCAAAGAAGATTCCAGTTTGACGGCTGGCAGTCAACACTTTGATCGCAGTTCCCAACGTGATTTGATCTTCACGCTCAACCAATTGAGAACGCGAAGCGTAACGCGAATACTTTTTCTCAATCCCAAAGGTGGCCACGATCGCTAAACAAAAAACCGAAACCGGAAACACTAAAAATAATCGATTGATTACAGGTTGCAATGTTTCTGGAGTTAAGCCTGTGAGCATTCTTTGACCGACGATCGCGCCTACAACAATCCCCACCATCAACATTGACCAGACTACGCCAACGATCTTCGATCGATCTTCTTCATCCGAAATATCCACCAACAGCGCTGTGAATGGAGTCGAACTCGCGCTGATACACAGTCCATACAATGCGAACATGAACGCTAACAACATCGCCCAAAGCGTACTGGCCGTTGTCCATCCGTCGGTGATACTGGCACCCAATCTCCAGACAACTTGGATGGCTAACAGGAGACAGACGACCTGTAAGGCAATGCCGCTCCAAATGTAGCCCGTGCGGTGATAGCCTCGAATCGGCTTTGCATCGGACATCTGCCCAAACCAGATTCGCGCTGGGGCCACAAACTGATACATGGCGATCGCCCCTGCCGCGATCGTACCAGGCACCTTTAATTCTGAAATCATCACTTGATTGAGAACGCCCAAGGTCAACAGGGAGAGCATCCCCAACCCCATCTGAAACAGACCGAGGCGAAACATTGTAAACAAGCCCACTTTTGGGAGTGACTTTTCGGGGGCGGTGAAGTCGATCGGCTGATTAATATCCATCGTTGTGAGTGTGAGCAGGACTTTCTTATTTTTTAGGACTTGTTTTTTAGGATAGGGCAACCGACAGGGCTTTGAGTATTCGATCATAAATGACTCTCCAGAAGGGCGGGTGAATCAAAGGTTCATCGTTACACTAAGAAATATTAAGTTTGTTGGTATTTCTCTTATGATGCAAACGCTCTCTCTTGGCGCAAACGGTTTGGAACTCGCTCCCCTGGGTATTGGGACGTGGCAATGGGGCGATTCTCTGTTTTGGAGTTATGGCAAAGATTACAGCGAGACAGATGTGCAGAATGCGTTTAAGTCGGCTGTAGACGCGGGAGTGACTTTTTTTGACACGGCAGAAATCTATGGGTTAGGAGAGTCTGAGAAACTGCTGGGACGCTTTATGAAACAAACCAGCCAGCCGATTCAGATTGCGACAAAATATATGCCGTTGCCCTGGCGATTTTCTGCGGATGCCGTCTATGAAGCGGTGACAGAAAGCTTGAAACGGTTGCAGGTCGATCGGGTCGCCCTCTACCAAGTTCACATGCCCTTTGACTTCTTTATGAGTAAGAAAACGCTGATGGAGGCTTTGGCGGATGAAGTGAAGCGGGGGAGAATTGGCGCGATCGGAGTCAGCAACTATTCCGATGATCAGATGCGCGAAGCTCACGGATATCTGGCTGCAAAAGGCGTTCCTCTGGCAGTCAATCAGGTGCGCTATTCGCTGATTACTCGTCAAATTGAGACGGATGGAATTCTCGATACGGCTCGTCAACTCGGTGTGACCATTTTGGCTTATAGTCCCCTGGCTCAAGGCTTGCTCACCGGAAAGTACACGCCCGAAAATGCCGATTCTGTAACGGGTGCCCGCAAGCTAGATACGCGCTTTAGTCGTCAGGGATTAGAGAAACTCGCGCCTGTGACCAACCTTCTACGGCAAATTGGCGAAAAGCACGATCGCACTCCCGCTCAAGTTTCTCTCAACTGGCTGATCAAACAAGGCAACGTGATTCCGATTCCTGGGGCAAAAAATGCCAATCAAGCGCAACAAAATGCAGGTGCCCTCGGCTGGTCAATTAGTGACGAAGAATTTACGCAGTTGGATCTGTTGACGCGCGATCGACGATAGAAGACTTTGGACTCTGGACTTTAGACAGAACGGCATTTCAAATCTTTTGTCTAACGTTTTTTGTCTAACGTCTTTTGTCCAACGTCTTTTGTCTAACGTTTTTTGTCTAACGTCTTTCCCTCCTTCACGCTCTCTACACATAAAACTCCCTGAATCGAAAGTCGCAACCGTGAATAGTGACTTCAAAAGGGAACGTGCGTAGCGAGAGGAAGCGTCTATGTGTGCGGTTTTGGTCGTTGACGATAGTGCAATGATTCGGTTGATGCTCAAAGAGTATCTGAGCGAGTCGGGATTTGAGGTTGTGGAAGCGATCGATGGTGTCGAAGCGATCGCCCACATTCAATCTCACCGCCCTGATCTGGTGATCACCGATATTGTCATGCCGCGCATGAATGGCTACGAACTGTGTCGCTGGATCAAAAGCGATCCCAAAACCAAAAGCATTCCTGTAATGATGTGTACGACTAAGAATGAGGACTTCGATCGCTACTGGGGGCTAAAACAAGGAGCCGACGCTTACATCTCTAAACCCTATCGCCCGATCGAAATGATGAACGCCGTCCGGTATCTTCTAGAACGCACCCGCTGCAACCTTTAAGGGAATCTTCTAGAAAATTAGCTAGAGTACACTTCTCCTCCTTTCAGTAGATCAACGGAATCACCACAAAGGCATAGACTAAAAGAACTTGACTCCTCCTTTGAGAGGACACTGCACGACTGCAAAAATCTTTAAATGTGCAGGTTCTCCAGGTGCTTAAGCGGCCAGTTTGTCTATCTCATGCCTTTTGTTCATGTACAGCCAGCAATCTGACCCAGCTTCTGACCCCTCACTGACTCAGACATCCTTGAATTCCTCAACTTATTTGAGTGATATGGGCATGGTTTTGCAGATGGCAGACGGGACGATACAAGCCTGCAACGCCACCGCTGAACGGTTGTTAGGCATGACGATCGGACAGATGCAGGGCGTTACGTCGATCGATTACCCCTGGCAAACCATTCACCCAGATGGGTCGCCTTTCCCCGGTGAGATGCACCCCGCTATGATTGCCCTACAAACGGGTCAGCCTTCTACGGCAACGATGGGCTTTCACCGACCAGACTGCGAAATTATGTGGCTCTCGCTCAATTCTCAGCCGCTGTTTCGGGCTGGCGAAGCGACTCCCTATGCAGTAGTGACGACGTTTACTCAACTTCCGACGATAAACACCGAACACGATCGCTACTTTCGCCAAGCGTCGCTACAAGATTTGTCAAACACGCTAGAAAGTATCACTGATGCGTTTTTTTCGCTCGATCGCGACTGGCGATTCACTTATCTCAACAGCCAAGCCGTGCAGGTTCTAAATCGTGGCTTTAACGACCTCATCGGCAGAAATGTCTGGGAAGCGTTTCCTGAAGCGATCGGTAGCTTGTTTGATTATGAGTATCATCGCGCCGTTGCTCAAGAAGTTACGGTTAGCTTTGAAGCGTTTTATCCGCCGCTTGACTGTTGGTTTGCGGTGAGGGCGTACCCGATCACCTCTGGTCTGGCCGTTTACTTTCAAAACATCACCGACCAAAAAGTTGCCGAAGCGTCCCTGCAAAGACAAAAACAAACGGCCTATCAGCGACTTGCCGAAATTGATGCCATCTATGCTACGGCTCCGATCGGGCTTTGTTTTGTCGATCCCAATTTGCGGTTTGTGCGGATCAACGATCGCCTGGCTGAAATCAATGGCACTCCAGCCGAAGCTCACATCGGTCGCACGCTGCGCGAAATTTTGCCCGAAATGGCAGACAGTCTCGAACCGCTCTATCACCAGGTCATGCAGACAGGAATTCCCTTAGAAAATTTTGAAGCTCGCGGCCCCAATGCATCCCAACCGGGAGTTGAGCGTGATTGGCTGGTGAGTCTCTATCCGCTCAAAGCGATCGACGACACGGTGCTAGGGGTGAATGTCGTGGTTTATGAAATTACCGAAAGTAAACAGGCACAAGCTGCTCTATCTCAAACCAACAGCATTTTACGATCGGTCATTGAGGACAGTTCTGACATTATTTTTGTCAAAGACACTCAGGGTCGCTATGTCGTCGTCAATCCAACCGCTGCTCACTGGTTAAATACGACCGTTGATGCGATGTTAGGGCGCAGTGATTTTGAGTTGTTTCCCTCAGACGTAGCAGAACGGATTTGGCAGATCGATCGCCAAGTCATGCAGACCGGAAAATCTGTCAGCTACGAGGAAGAAGTGCCCAGGCAAAAAAAATTGCGATCGTTGCTCTCTTCCAAATATCCGTGGCGCGATGTAGCAGGCAAGGTGATTGGGGTGATTGGCATTTCTCGCGACATCAGCGATCGCAAACAGTCCGAAATTCAACTCCAGCAACAAGCCGACGAATTGAGTCGAGCTAACCGCATCAAAGACGAATTTTTAGCCGTGTTGTCTCACGAACTGCGATCGCCCCTCAATCCAATTCTCGGCTGGACGAGGCTTCTCCAGAGTCGCAAACTGGGTGACGAAAAAGTGACCGAAGCGCTGTCCGCGATCGAACGCAACGCTCGAATTCAAACTCAACTAATTGATGATCTGCTCGATATCGCTCGAATTCTGCGCGGAAAATTGACGTTAGCTCACGATCCGGTCGATCTGGGTCAGGTAATTGAGGCGGCGATCGAGACAGTGCATTTGTCAGCCGAGGCAAAGTCAATTCAAATTCAGACTACGATCGCTCCAGAGGTGGGGTTGGTGATTGGAGATGCCAGTCGCTTGCAGCAAGTCGTTTGGAATCTGCTCTCGAATGCGGTCAAGTTTACGCCCTCCGGCGGTCAGGTTCAAGTTAGGCTACAATCCTCCGCCCTCAATGCTCAAGCTGGGAATTCCGTTGCTCAAATTCACGTCACCGATACCGGAAAAGGCATTCATGCAGACTTTCTACCCTGCGTTTTTGAGGCTTTTCGTCAGGCAGACAGCACGATTACAAGACAATACGGCGGACTGGGATTGGGACTCTCGATCGTCAAGCAAATCGTCGAACTCCACGGCGGCACCGTCCGCGCAACCAGCCCCGGAGAAGGCAAAGGAGCCACATTTACAGTACAATTGCCCATTCATCATCAGACCGTTACAGATACGGCTATGCTGACTCCTGCCGCCCAAACGCTTGACCTCAATGGGGTTCAAGTTTTGATTGTCGATGATGAGCCAGACTCGCGCGAGTTTATCCAATTTGTGTTAGAGCTTTATGGTGCAAAGGTGACGGCTGCCTCCTCTGCCTCTCAAGCGCTGCAAATCTTTTCAACGCTCAACCCCGATCTTCTGATCAGCGATATTGGAATGCCTCACATGGACGGCTACGCGCTGATCCGCCAACTCCGGCAATCCAACCTGAGAACTCCGGCGATCGCCCTCACTGCCTACGCGGGAGAAGGAAATCGCCAACAAGCGATCGCAGCCGGATTTGATACCCATCTGTCGAAACCGATCGATCCCGAAGAATTTGTCCGCTTGATCACGACGCTGCTTCAACGTAGGTTCGATCAACTGCCTCACTACGATTACAAATCCAGTGCCCCCATAAATATAGAACTTTGAATCGGCGCTCTAGCACTCACCACCAAAGCGAAACACTCCATCTCTTCGAGTTCCCCGCAAGGGGTCAAATTCATTTTGGTTTAGAAGAAAAACGATCGCACGAAAAAAGCGAGTCAAGAATCATTCTCAACCCGCCTCATTCATTCAAACGGTGATTAACGTGAATTCGATGAGAGTTTTTTCGCTTCGTTGTTCACGGCTCCTGCTCCCCAATCTGCCAATTTTGGGAGACTTTCAGAGAGAATTCTGGTTCAAAGTCCCTCACATGTGGGGGATCTAGGGGGCGTTCCTGAATCTAAAAGCGAAGCGAAGCGTTCATCGAACTGACGTTAATTAGTGAGCAGTCTTGACTCGTTTGATCGGCTTCGGCTTATCAGAACCATTACCGCCACCGTTATTGTGACCGCCGCCACCATTGCGATGACCACCGCCACGAGGCGCATCATCCGCCGCATCACTTCCGGAAGTCATCCAAGAAGGACGGGTTTTGTCATAGACCATTTGTAGAGCCGCCGCCGCGATCGCATGAGGTTCATACTCTTCAGCAAGCTGGGCCACGATCGGCAAGAAGGAAGCCATCCGCTCACCCGCCAGAGCTTCTTTAACTTGCTCTTGCAGTTTTTCTAGCTGACGCGCTTCGATTTCGGCACGAGTCGGGACGTTGCGAATTTCTAAACGCTGACGAACGTGGTTTTCGATGTCACGCAGTTTGCGACGATCAAGGGCATGAACGATCGACAGAGCCGTTCCTTCTTTACCAGCGCGGCCTGTCCGACCAATCCGGTGAACGTAACTCTCAACGCTGTCCGGCAGATCGTAGTTGATCACATGGGTCAGGTCATCGACGTGAAGCCCACGCGCCGCGATATCGGTTGCCACCACCCAACGCACCTGACGCTGACGGAACCGCAACAACAGGCGTTCTCTCTGGGTCTGAGTCAAATCGCCGTGGTATTCATCCACGCTGTGTCCGGCGGCTTGCAGTTGGCTGGTCAATTCTGCCGCAGCGCGACGAGTCCGTACGAAGATGATCGCCGATTCGGGATCTTCGAGTTCGAGAATGGGTTGCAGCGATCGTGCCTTTGTCCACCCACGAGGAATCGTGTAAGCGACTTGATTGATCCGATTGGGAGCGGCTTTGGGCTGCTCAATCGTCACGGTGATCGGCGATCGCAAAAACTTGGTCACCAATTTGCGAATCGAAGGCTCCATCGTGGCTGAGAAGAAAGCCGTTTGCCGCTCAGGGGGTGCCTTACTCAGGATTTTTTCGACATCTTGAATGAAGCCCATGTTGAGCATCTCATCCGCTTCGTCCAGCACCATCCAGCCCAATTGGTCGAGCTTGAGGTCGCCTCGGCCTAGCAGGTCGATCACTCGTCCCGGTGTGCCGACGACGATTTGAGCGCCTCTTCTTAGTTGAGAAATTTGCTGGTCGATCGACTGTCCGCCGTAAATCGTGACGACCTTAACGCGGCGATCGTCTACAAACGTTTTAATCGCTTGGCAAACCTGCATGGCCAACTCGCGAGTCGGAGTCAGGATTAATGCTTGCACTGCGGGATTTTTGGCATCAAGCCGCTCCAGAATAGGCAGCGAAAAAGCCGCCGTTTTGCCTGTCCCGGTTTGAGCTTGTCCGACGACATCGCGCCCAGACATCAGATGAGGAATCGCTTGGGCTTGAATGGCAGTTGGAGCGGTAAAGCCAAGTTCTTCTAATTGGCGAATCCGGGTTTCAGAAAGTCCAAGGCTTTGGAAAGAAAGGGTCATTGAATCTCCTAGAGGTGTCAAGGTCAAACGCCAAGACTCGACAGAGGATATCTGACTGAGCAAATGGACTCAAGGGAGTGCTGAAACCCAGTCACGGAATCTCATCAGAACTGTGGGTGCCGGGGCACAATCAATCCTGCTGCGGACAACTGTCGAAAAAGGCGCGTCGGTCGTGTGTGAAAAAAGTGTGTGAGAAGCGGGGATCGGATTCTAAAAGGTCAGAATCAGTTCATCCGGCACTTTTGTGGTAGATATCAAATCGTAGACATCAAATCGCAACTATCGTGACGTAACAAGTGAGTGCTGCATCAGGTCGGCTGCGGTCGCAACTTGCCCATACAGGTCGTACACGTCAGCATCCACGATCGCCACAGGCACGATCGACCCCAACGAGGCTTCACCCTGGACATAAACCAGTCCGTCAACCTCTGGCGAAAAGCGGGCAGAACGCCCCACTAATTCACCTGTTTGGGGATTTTCTTGCTCAATCAAGACATCGACAACCTGACCAATCTGCGATCGATTCTTTTTGAGAGAAATCGGTTGCTGAAGCTGCATCAGGGCATCGCGACGGGCATCCATCACAGACTGGTGTACTGGATGGGGCAACTCGTAGGCGGCAGTGCCTTCTTCGGGTGAGAAAGTGAACACGCCTACATGATCGAACTCGTGTCGTCGAACAAATTGCAGCAGATGCTGAAACTGTTCTTCTGTTTCACCGGGAAAACCAACGATGAAGGTTGTACGCAAGACAGCATTCGGAATCGCAGTTTTGATGCGATCGATAATGCTGTCATTGACCCGACCCTGCCAGGGACGATTCATCGCCCGTAAGATCTCAGGATCGGAGTGCTGAAGGGGCAAGTCTAAATAAGGCAAAACGTTAGGCGTTTGCTGAACTGCCTCGATCACTTTGGGAGTCAGCCCCGTGGGATAGGCATAGTGCATCCGAATCCAAGGAATATCAACCTGCCCCAAGGCTCGAATTAACTCTGCCAGTCTCGGTTCGCCGTAAATGTCTAGACCGTAGTTGGTCGTGATCTGGGAGATCAAAATGATCTCTTTGACTCCTTCAGAGGCAAGCTGTTCCGCTTCGGCAACGATCGATTCAATCGTCCGCGATCGCTGGTTGCCGCGCAAATGAGGAATGATGCAAAAGGCACAACGGTAGTCGCAGCCTTCGGCAATTCTCAGATAGGCAACGCCCTCAGTCGTGGTGCGATACCGAGGAGTCGTCTCGTCCGCGATATACGTCGGCTCTTGAGAAACTTCTTTGACTCGTTCGCCTGTCTCGACCCGCTCGATCACGTCCACAATCTTGTGGTAATCGCCCGTCCCGACTAGCGCAACGGCTTCTGGAAGTTCTTCTAACAGTTCTTCTTGAAAATGCTGCGCCATGCAGCCTGTGATCACAATCTTTTTGTCGGATTCTGCCAACTCAACTAAAGTGCGAACAGATTCCTCACGGGCCGCTTGAATAAAGCTGCAAGTATTTACAATAACATAATCTGCAAGCGCTTCGTCGGCATCAACAGAGTATCCAGCTTGCACCAGCAGACCCAGCATATGTTCGGTATCGATTCGATTTTTTTCGCAGCCTAAATGCGAGATGGCAATGGTTGGCTTGTTGCCCATGAAATACCTGAATGGAGGGAGAACGAAAGGTCAGTGACAGGGATGAACTGTAGCGATCGCGGGTGCGATGGTCTGTCCCCTCGCTTCACAATCCAGGCAGTAAATGCTTGTTGGATACAGATAATGCAATCGCTTTGTTGTATTGGTCTCTATGATAACGCAGTTCTGCAAATATTACGTTCTGTTAAACAATTATTTTTCTTTCAGGAGTGTAGGGAGGGATGCAGAACTGAGAGGCTATTCTAGCGCTTTCTGGCAACAAGTTTCAAAACTTTGGGCCTTGTTTAGGCGAATTCAGCAATCCTGCTTGAATGGTTGCACCATAACGATGAGATCCCCAACGCCTGATCGAAGCCAGGGATCTCTCTAAGGTCTTTAGCCAGTGGTGTTTGGAATGTCTATCTCACTGAGAACGCTTCGCTAAATCGTCGGGTGACAGGCTCTGTGATGAAGGTGAGAATTGATTTTTTGCGGGTGACGATCTCCGCCGAGGCCGCCATACCGGGAGTGAGTTCGACGGCTTTTCCTCTCACGTCGATCGCTCGTTTGTTGAGGCGCACTCTGGTCAAGAAGACGGGCCCCATGTCTCGTCCATTTTCATCCTTCTCAACGACCGCATCAGGACTCACCGAAATCACATCGCCTTCTACCACACCAAATTCCTGAAAAGGAAAGGTTGCCAGTTTCACTTTTGCCTTCATACCAGGTTGAATGAAGCCAATGTCTCGGTTTAACACTTTGACTTCTAGCACTAGATCCTGATCCGTTGGAGAAATCGACAGGAGTTCTTCGCCTTGCTGAACCGGCCCTTGCGTCACCTTCAAGTTGTAAACTTTGCCATCAAACGGCGCTTTGACCGACTCGCGATCGCTCTGCTGCTGTTTGGCGACAGCGAGTTCACCCAGTTTTTTGGTCAATTCTTCTTGACGCTGATTGAGTTGGGTGAGGACTTCTGACTGACGTTGAGGACTTAGCCCCTGAGCCGCATTTTTTGCGGCCTCGTATGCCTGCTGGGTTTGCTGAACTTGCCCTTGCTGAGACTGAATCTTATTTCTCAGAGAGCCAATCCGATCTTCCGCTTCCGCAATCTGGTTGTCTGCGCTGATGACTTGCTGGGTGGCCTGAGTGACTTCTTGAGCGGCTCTGATCACTTCCTGG
Source organism: Phormidesmis sp. 146-20 (assembly GCF_052939475.1). Classification (NCBI taxonomy): domain Bacteria; kingdom Bacillati; phylum Cyanobacteriota; class Cyanophyceae; order Leptolyngbyales; family Leptolyngbyaceae; genus Phormidesmis; species Phormidesmis sp. 146-20. The sequence goes on along the minus strand of NZ_JBJPHT010000006.1, from coordinate 64,567 downwards.
TTAGGGATCGCCCCTGAATTTTCGAGGGGTTTGAGCATTGCTTGACGTTTTTGAGCCAGCGCCAACGAGTTTTCTGCCTGAATTTTGTTAGCGGTGGCATTGTCTAACGTGGTTTGGGCGGCGGTCAGGTTTTCCTGAAATCGGACTAGCTCAGACTGAGACTCTTGGTAGGCTCCGGCTCTGCTGTTGGCATCGGCGATCGCGCCCGCTTGTTTCTTAGAAAACTCTTGTTGACGGGTTGCGATTAGCTCATCTTGTAGAGGAGTCCCAGCTTCGCCCTGACCGCTTCTCTCAACCTGGAGGCGAGCAATGTCTTCGCGAATCTTGGCGGCATCTTGCTCCAAACTGGTCACACTCGTCTCAGCAGACCCAGGATCGATCGTGACTAACACGTCTCCTTTTTTGACCGTTGATCCCACGCTGACTTTTGTCTCAGTAACGCTGCCTGCGCCTAGAGAACGAACGGGACGCACCTCGGTCGAAGGAATCAACTTGCCGTTGGCGACGGCTACTTCCTCAATTTTGCTGAAATGGGCCCAGCCGATCGTGCCCAGCACAATAAAGGTAATCGTACCTGCCAGAATGCGCGTGTAGAGCGGCGGCAATTCCTGGACGGCTTTCCCCAACTCAAACGAGAGCGACTCTTCGGGCTGGGCAAGCTGTTGTTTGACTTGTTGAGATTGGGCGGGAGAGTTAGACAGAGAAACTCGCATAAGAGATGAGTGTCAGGGGGTGGACAGCGAAGCTTGAATCTAGGTACACCATAGCCGATCGTCGCAGTCGTGCAAAGAAACAGACCGTCTAAAGTAACAGAATGTGTTGGGCGTTGAATAAGCCTTAAGCTAGGGCGCAGACGGTCGGCGGATCACTAAGATTGATCTTAAATTGCCCAAGTTTCATCCCTTATTTAGCGCATCGTGTTTCAACTTTTATATCCGATCGTTCAGGCTCTCCAGCCGTTTTTGGTTCCGATCTGCTTCTTCTTTGCCTGGACATTCGTTTTGTTGACCGTCTGGAGTATTGCTTCGATGGCAATGTCTGGGTTTAGCAAAGCGCGGGAGATGCATCGAATTCCCTGTGCGGACTGTCAATATTTTACAGGGGACTACACGCTAAAGTGTACGGTTCACCCTTCTATAGCGCTGTCTGAAGATGCAATCAACTGCCCTGACTATACGCCAGCTCCTTCTCCCTATTAGGATTAAGGGAGTTTGTCGAAGGTAAGTCATGCTGGTACGAAAACTAAAGGATTGCCCTGAGATTGTGGCGGGCCATGGGACGCTGCTAAGAGAGTTGTTGCATCCTGCTAAACAGTCATTGAGTTTGCGGTACAGTCTGGCTCAGGCCATTGTGCCGATCGGACAAACGTCGATCGCCCATTCTCTCACTACCTCTGAGGTGTACTACATTCTCAGCGGTACGGGTGAAATGCACATTAACGCAGAAACCCAGACCATTGGGCCTGGGGATGCAATTTATATTCCTCCGAACGCAAAGCAATTTTTGCAAAATACAGGGAGTGAACCGATCGTCTTTATCTGTATTGTTGACCCAGCCTGGAAGCAGAAGGATGAGACGATTTATGAGTGAGTAAAGGGGGAAGAAACGATTGTCGCCAATCCGCCCCCTAGCTGACTCTATTCTGGGTTTGCCTCTGGATAGTGACGGTTGTTAGGAATTTGTTCTGCTTCGGGGCAGTCGTCAGAAACCAGTGGCTCTACATTCCCTTTGGGAACTGATGCCAGCTTTTGAGTCACAGCACCAATGCTTTCCAGTCGCACCATCTCTTCCCAAGAGCAATTTTCGTCGTCTTCCTCGGTTTCATAGCGCAGCGTCACCAGATCACCCTCAATGTCGAGAATCTTGGCGCGCTCAATCCAGCGTTGCTGGTCCCGCAAGAAAATCCAAACTTCACGACCATCACTACAGAGTTGATAGATCTTGCGGTGTAGCATAAGTTGCTTCTCCTGAGCAAAATGACTTTTGAAATGCGTCGTAATGGGGCAACTCTAGCATTAGAGCACCCGCATTTTCTCAAATCAGCGAGGGGCAATGGCACAATTGTTTCCCTGCTGCGAATACCCTGGCTTTTAACCCATTGGGGGGAAGCGTCGTCTTTGGGGCAAGTCTTTGATGCATAAGATAAGACTAGCGCTAGACCAGGGATTGAAAATTCTAGCTAAGGACAGGACTTGCAAAGGGCGATTGAATCAATGCATCTGTCCTGAGTGGCTAAGGATTGGAATCATTGTTTGAGGCAAATTTGAGGCAAACAGGACGCTCAACTCACTGGATGCAAGGCCGAAACGGGCCAGGAAGCAGAACGGTGTTAGCTCGGTGTCGGTTAACAAGAAGCGGCGAGGCAGTGAGGAATCTAGCCATGAATCTAGCCATTGTGCTGAGTGTTCCCATTAGGTGAATGAACCTCTAAGAAGGCTTGCAAATTGAGCCGTCTTTAAGTATCGGATTCTACCAACTATTCTATCGACTGTTAAGCGGAGTTGTTGATACAAATCGATCAATTATTAGAAAAAGGTCTATGAAGGGGTCTCTGCTGGGGATACGGGATGAAGTAAAACAGGTTTTGTCTGTCTTTTTGTCTGTTCTTTTTGAACCTTAGAGAAGCCAGCGGGGATGAAAACCAGGTAGGGGGAGCGATTCGGGTTGGGCTTTGACGGTGAGATCGCCTGTCAGAGGAAGAAGCCAGAGACGACTGTTAGCGATTTCTTTCCCGTCCGATCTTTGAGCATTTGTGTCAGTCTGGTCAAAGAGTAAGGCCAGTCCGTCGGGGGCGAGGCTGATCTGAATGTCTCGCTGTTTGGGCAGTAGGACTAGAGGATAAAGGGCTTTGAGGGGGTCAGTAGCCGCGACGGCGGCTTTGAGATCGATCGCTGCCAGGTAAGGCTGTTCTTGATAGTTGGCTCCGGGCACCAGATTGGTCAGCAGACAGTAGAGAATTTGTTTGGTGGGGTCAAACTGAGCGCTGAGAATCGAGCCAGTAGTTTTGAAGATTTCTTTTTGGGTGCCCTGGTTGCTGATTAGATAGAGCGATCGGGTGTAGTCGTTGTTAAATTTTACCATCGCGGCTGAGGAGCCATCTTTGGAGAAGTCTAAGACAGTGCCAAATTTGGGCAAAAAGTCCAGGGGGTCGGCTTGGGGCTGAAGGGGTAGGAGGGCGAGTCCCTGTCCCTGGGTGATGGCTAGCGATGCGCTGTCGGGTGTGATCAAAAATTCTCCACCGGGCTGCTTGCTGTCGAGGGGTTGAGCGGGAGCATCCTTTCGGAGAATCCACGGGCCAAAATCGTTGGTATTTTTGCGATTGACGCGCTGCACAACAATGACATTTCCGTCAGCAGACAGATCAAATTTGAGGTTTTGATACTCTGCGTTGTCGAGGACAAGGTTAATCTGACCTGCGGGCTGGGGGTCGGGGGCGGGCGATTCGGGTAAAAAGGGCAGGTTAGCGGATGGGGTACCTAGCTCGGCGGGAGATTGAATCGAGATGCCCGTCGTGACGGTGTAGAGCTTTTGTTCGACGAGGGATTGGGCTTGTTGGGCGCGATCGGTCGCCGCAAACAAAATACGATCGCTGTCTGGGTAAGGCTTAAAGTCCATGACCAACAGATTGGCGGGGGTCAGCACTTTCTTTTCTTGCTTGCTCAAGTTGAAGAGGATCAACCGGCCCGCGTCGTCTCCTTCGACCCCAATGTAGGCAAACGCGCGATCGCGGCTCTGAAACTGTCCTCTGAAGGGTTGGATGCTGGCTCGACTAGATCCGGTGAAGCGATCTTGGGCGTTTTCGAGCTTGACTTGAAAGGTCGTGCCGTAGGGGGCGGGAGTGGTGAGCGTGTAGGCCATGCGGCGGCCTGACCAGCTAAATTTTCCGGGTAGAGGTGGGTCGATTTTTAAGTTTTGCTCGACGCTGAGATGATTCATCGGGCGGCTAAAGGTGAAGACAAAGGCGCTGTCGTCTGCTCCAATTTGTTTGCCTTGCCAGTTGAATGCTCGAACTCGTGGAGCGCTGCGATCGCCGCTTAAAATCAACGCTCCGATCAAAATAGCCAGCAACAGGATCACCGCGATCGAGACGCGATCGAGGGGCTGCGGAAATGGTTTGGCGGGTGCGGTCGGCGTTTGCATGGGAACCGATATTCAGAAAGGACTATTGCAGATCGTTGAGCGGCAGAGTTAGCCCCATTTTTTCTTGTAGGGCTGAGATCACCTCTTCGCCAGATTGGGGATCTAGAATTTTAAGATCTTCCTGGGTATAGTTCATTAAATCGGCGATCGTGTAGATTTGTGTCCGCTTGAGACAGCCGATCGCTTTTATCGAGAGTTGCAGGTCTTCGATAGGGACGCGATCAAGGGAGTCATTCATAGTCATCGGCGTAAACTGTGCCTTCTAGTGTAGGGTGCCTGCGCTCAAAAACGATTTCGATCAAAAGTTTGCGCTCAAAGGGAATTAGGGTCTGTTCTAAATTGTGCAAAAGAAAGCGGTTAAGGGCAATTTTGCTAGGGAACTCTAGGGCATCCCGTCGTAGACACCACTCAGATTGCAGTCTGTTGCAAGAATTATGAACTCAGAACCCATTCCCCCTGAAAGTCAACCCGACGATCGCGACCCGATCGTGTCCGTGTTTCAAGCAGTTTCTGAGGTTGAGGCTGCCGAAGAAGCTTTTTGGAACGATTTGGACGAGATCTCTGAGGAAAGTGTCGAAAGTGTCGCTGCCAAACAAACGCTGCTAATTGACCTCAATGAGCAATCTGACAGTGAGTTTGAAAAAACGGCGATCGACCTCAAGCCTAAATACGTACAGGGCGTTTTGCAATCGGGACAGGTCTATTTGATTACCAATTTGCTGCAAGATCAGTCTCAGACATTGATTCAATCTCAAGGAGTCTGGACGATCGGTCGCCATCGGGCAGCCGCCTTACCGCTTCAAGATCGCAAAATGTCGCGCCGTCATGCTGTGATTTTGTATGCAGACCGCCAGTTTTATCTGCTGGATCTCAATAGTATGAATGGGTCTTATGTGAACGGCGATCGGGTCAAACAGCGTCAGGTTTTGCGGGATGGCGATCAAGTGTGTTTGGGTCATACCGAATTCTCGTTTTACGTCAGCCAAACCTCTCGCACGTTGGATCTGATTCATCCCGAAGTGTTTAGTCGCTTTAGCCATCGAGAGACGCGGAGAACTGCGTTTGGGGACTAGCGCGATCGAGGCGATGAAGGTGGATTCAGTTAGGTTTTTTCGCTGCGGTGTTTACGGCTTTTGCCCCCCAACCTCCCATTCTGGGGAACTTTGAGACGTTAGGTTTATTCAGTTCATGATCTCAGCGTTGAATGAAGAATTCAAGTAAGCTGCTGCCTAGATAAACATAAGCGGCCACGACGGCGATCGCACTCACAATTAGCGCGACCAAAAATCTCCAATAGTTGACTCTGGTTAGACCCACGGCGTAGCTGACGATATCCTGTGAAAGCGGCATTAGTAAAATGATGTAGAAGATGCTTTGTTGAGCCGATAAGCGATTGATTAAGCGGTCTAACTGCTCTAGATCTGTTTTGCCGATCAAGCGTTCTGCAAGGTGACGACCAAAGGTTCTTGAAAGCCAAAAATTGATGCTACAGCCGATTAGGGAAGCAAAGAAACTCAAGAAAAAAGCAGAATCTTTGCCAAACAAAACGCCGCCTAATACAAAGATAGAACTCCCGCTCAGAGGCGCAACAATCAGCGTAGAAGCACAAACTATCACAAAAATAACAGGTGCCCAAATACCTGAATTTCTAATAAAAAGATGAGCGTTTTCTAAACCAACTTTTTGAAGCACGATCGCCATGCCAACATACGTGAGTGTGAATAGCAGAATTGCTACCAACGCTTTCTTGAGTCTTAGTTTATTTTGCATAGTTGGACGGCAGGCTCAAAGCTAAATCGAAGGATAAGGAAGAACGGTATCTACAAGTTCTGATTTCTGCACTCCAGCATTCGTTCCAATTTTGATGGAATCTTGCTCCGTCAGGGGTGCGTCATGACTAATATAGAGAGATCTGTAGCTTCGTCCCTCCATCTGCGTACTGTCATGTCTATTCTCACTAGCGGCTCTCATCTCCGACAACAGTTTCTCGATTTTTTTGCAGCGCGTGGACACAAGATTTTGCCCAGTGCTTCTCTGGTGCCCGAAGATCCGACCGTGTTGTTGACGATCGCCGGGATGTTGCCATTCAAGCCGATCTTTTTGGGACAGCAGCAGGCAGAAGTGCCACGGGCGACGACGGCTCAGAAATGCATTCGCACTAACGATATCGAGAATGTGGGACGAACGGCACGACACCACACGTTTTTTGAGATGTTGGGCAATTTTAGCTTTGGCGATTATTTTAAGTCGCAGGCGATCGCTTGGGCATGGGAGCTTTCGACGCAGGTTTATCAATTGCCACCAGAACGAATCGTGGTCAGCGTGTTTGAAGATGATGACGAAGCGTTTGCAATCTGGCGTGACGAAGTTGGCATCCCGGCGCATCGAATTCAGCGCATGGGTGAGAAGGACAACTTTTGGGCATCTGGCCCGACTGGCCCGTGCGGCCCTTCTTCTGAGCTTTACTACGACTTTCATCCTGAGCAAGGAGACGCGGTACTTGACCTCGAAGACGATAGCCGATTTATTGAATACTACAATCTGGTATTCATGCAATACAATCGGGACGCAGACGGCAACCTGACTCCGTTGGCAAACAAAAATATTGATACGGGGCTTGGCTTAGAGCGAATGGCGCAGATCCTGCAAAAGAAGCCAAATAACTACGAAACGGATCTGATCTTTCCGATTGTGGAGACAGCGGCGCAAATTGCTGGAATCAGCTATGACAATGCTGACGAGACTACAAAAGTTTCGCTAAAAGTCATTGGCGATCACATTCGGGCAGTCGTTCATATGATTGCGGATGGAATCACTGCGACGAATGAAGGTCGAGGCTATGTGTTGCGGCGGCTGATCCGACGAGTGGTTAGACATGGACGATTGATCGGCATTAATCACGAATTTACTCCACAGGTGGCAGAAGCGGCGATCGACCTCTCAGAATCCGCCTATCCCAAAGTTCGGCAAAAAGCAGACACGATCAAAAACGAACTGCAAAAAGAAGAATCCCGCTTTAGAGAAACGCTAGAACGGGGCGAAAAACTGCTGGATGAAATTTTGTCAAACGTCACGGATCAAATTTCTGGACAAGATGCCTTTGTTCTCTATGACACCTATGGCTTTCCGCTAGAACTGACGCAAGAAGTCGCCGAAGAAAAGGGATTAACCGTCGATACAGAAGGCTTTGAAGCCGAAATGAAAGCGCAGCGAGAACGGGCAAAAGCGGCTCACAAAACGATCGACCTTACCGTTCAAGGCGAACTCGATAAACTGGCTGAAACGATTCAAGCGACTGAGTTTTTAGGATATTCTCAACCGTCGAGCCAATCCACGATTCAGCTTTTACTTGTCGAAGGCGAACCGATCGAATCAGCAGAGGCAGGCGCACAAGTTCAAGTCATCCTGGATCAAACGCCGTTTTATGCGGAATCCGGGGGACAAATTGGCGATCGTGGCTATCTCTCCGGCGAGTCCGTTTTGGTGCGAATTGAGGATGTGAAAAAAGAATCCGCTTTCTCGGTGCATTTTGGACGGATTGAACGGGGAACCTTGCGCGTTGGCGAGTCTGTCACGGCTCAGATCGATCTGGCATGTCGTCGTCGGGCCCAGGCGCATCACACCGCAACGCACTTATTGCAGTCTGCCTTAAAGAAAATTGTCGATGACGGCATTTCTCAAGCAGGGTCGCTCGTGTCGTTCGATCGCCTGCGCTTTGACTTTAATTGCCCTCGCTTGATTACGTCAGACGAACTGCACCAAATCGAAGAACTGGTCAACACCTGGATCGCTGAGGCACACACCGCCAACACCTACGTCATGGGGCTGACCGAAGCCAAAGAGAAAGGCGCGATCGCAATGTTTGGTGAAAAATATTCCGAAACGGTGCGCGTGTTGGATGTCCCCGGTGTCTCAATGGAGCTATGTGGCGGAACTCACGTCAGCAACACGGCAGAAATTGGCATCTTCAAAATCGTGTCTGAGTCTGGAGTCGCGGCTGGCATTCGTCGGATCGAAGCAATCGCCGGAACCGCCGTTTTGGAATATCTGAATGTGCGAGACACCATTGTGCGCGAGTTGAGCGATCGCTTTAAGGTCAAGCCCGAAGAGATTCCCGATCGCATTACGACGCTGCAAACCGAACTCAAAACCACCCAAAAACAACTCGACACGCTCAAAGGTCAGCTTGCGGTTGCCAAAGCCGATCAGCTACTCACCCAGGCTGAATCGGTTGGTGACTTCAAAATTCTGGTCGCCCAACTCGAATCCGTCGATCCCGAATCGCTCAAAACCGCCGCAGAACAACTTCTCCAAAAACTAGGCGAAGGCGCTGTGGTTTTGGGATCAATTCCTGAAGACGGAAAAGTCAGTCTGGTAGGGGCGTTCAGTCCAGCAGTGGTTAAGAAAGGCTTGCAGGCTGGGAAACTGGTGGGAGCGATCGCTAAACTTTGTGGTGGTGGTGGTGGCGGCCGTCCCAATCTGGCTCAGGCCGGTGGACGTGATGCCAGCAAGCTCCCCGATGCCCTCGCTGAAGCTCAAAATCAACTTAAATCAGGCTTACAGTAGCCGCTCCTTGAATTCGATGAAAGTTTTTCGCTGCGTTGTTCTGGTCTTCTGCCCTCCAAGCTGCCAATCTTGGGGGACTTTAGGACAAGAACTTTAGTTCAAAGTCTCTCACTGGTCGAAGAGTTAGGGGATGTTTCCGAACTGACGAACCGCAGCAAAAATTTTCATCGAATATCACGTTAAATTAACGTCAGTTCCATGAACGCTTCGCTTCGCTTTTAGATCCAGGAACGCCCCCTAAATCCCCCACGAGTGAGGGACTTTGAACCAGAATTCCTCTCTGAAAGTCCCCCAAAATTGGGGGTTGGGGCAAAAGCCGTGAACAACGAAGCGGAAAAACTCTCATCGAATATCACGTTAGATTAATTTGCGCTAATCGCCAAAATGCTTTTAGGTTCCACATTCCAGACGATTTGACCGTAGGTTTCTGGGAGGTAGCAGCCGTCTTGCTTGTCGTGGCGGACGAATTTGCACAAGAAATCGAATTTACCGTCTCGTTCGATGCGCCAAATTGCTCCTTCGACGGGATCGATCGCTCCATGTCCGGAGGTTGAGAGTGCGGTTAGGGCTTGATCGATCGCAAAGGCTTCTCCTTGATGAATCAATCGGGGAATCGTGAAAGTAGGGGCGAGGCGATCGCAAAATTCTTCATAGTTCACCCGCCGACCTGCTTGCATCACATCAAAGGCGACAAACGGTTCGTGAGTCAGGTGATAGCGCGTTCCGTGGGCTTGCAAAAGCCATTCTCCGATTAGTCGTTCTCCATTCTTCAAGACGCTGCGAAACCGATCTTCGTGTAGCCAAACCCATTGATAAAAATATTGGTGCTGCTCATAGGGCGAAGCGTTCGCCACATAGCCCGATCGAATCAAGGGATACAGCTTGCCATCTAGAAGGGCTACACCTACATTTGAGCCGTCTAGTTTTTCTTGAACGATCACTTGATCACGCCGATCGCGAAGTTTTTTGGTCGCAATTTTCGCCTGTCCTGGATTGCAGGTGTGATCTCCTGTGCCAAGTCGGGAGCCAGGAAGGTGCGGAATATGCCCGTAATTTTTGATGCCTAAAGGCTTCATCACCGTTGGTTATAAGTTTTGTAATATCCATGTAGTATAACTGTATCGTAGACGTTGTGGAATTGATGGGTGCGATCTCTTCGAGTTACCCGCAAGGGGTCGCTTCGAGTTACCCGCTAAGGGTCGCGGCTTCGTTCGATGCAATTTTGGCTAACTCTGCGGTTTATAATGCACTTATGTGAAAGCCTGTAAGTTTTGCCGATGCATTCTTATACTCGCCGTTCAATTCAAGTTGTGAAAACCAGTATGAGATCCGCTAAACAGGACACTGCTTATTGGCGAGATCAGCCTCATCACTTGCGTCTTGCTGCCTTAGAGGAAATCCGCCAAGAGTTCCATCAATGGAAATATCATGCTGAACCAGGATTTCAAAGAGTTTATACAGTTATTAAACGATAATCAGGTTCGCTATCTTGTGATTGGCGGCTATGCGGTAGCGGTTCATGGCTATCCTCGCTACACAAAAGATATTGATATTTGGATCGAGATGGCACCAGACAATGCCACCAATATTATGCAGACATGAACTTGAAGATCAATAAAAAAGCATCAGGAAGACTACAGGACTTAGCTGACTTAGAGAATTTGAACAATTGAAAAGAAAAGCTTGGGGCAGCTTACTTAAAGGCAAAGAGAAATGGAAATGTGAATAGCACGATCGCTGCCCAAATTCCATATATAAGGTAGATAGCTTGTAATCCAGTTTTTGATCGATGCGATCGACGCTTTCCCAAGAAAGAATCTTACGTACTGCACGAGCATTCCAGCCAGATTGCCAAAGACTAATAGGTTTGCAACTAAAACAACGACTCGATTGGGTGTAGTGCCATACGAGGCTAGACGAAACGCGATCGCGGCCAATGCCACGCCATCCACCATTAATGCAATTGCCACCAGCGCAAATGTAATGTAATCCCCCAGCAGTTTTTTACTGGTAGCGGCTCGTTCGGATAGGGTGAAAATAGCGATCGCTAATACTCCCAATAACATGACGTTAAAGACAACCAAAAACTCTCGATCGATAAAGGGATTGCGTCGCAAAGTCAAAATGCTAATTAAATATGCAATTAAAGTCAGTAACACTAATGGGCTAAAAATTCGGGCGATCGTCGGTGCCAGGTTGCCAATTAGACGACTTTGGGCATGAGTTAAATGAGTGGCCACGATCGGAGCCGCACACAAGGCATAAATCAAAATGTATTCATAGTAAAACGAGTTAATATTGACCGAAATGATAGAAAAAAGTCCCGCTGTTATGCCCACTAGCAAGCTGCCACAGATGATCAAGAGGGTTGTGTAGATCAGCATTTCGCCGTTGTATTTCAGGTAGTCCATCCGGCGATCGGAGTTTCTAAAGTCTCTACCCGCAAAGACAAATCCTAAAACTGCTCACAAAAAGAAAGGTAGATGTAAACAAGACAAAACAAGCGTATGGGAGGTATCTGAATTTGGCAGCGTGTTGATAAACACAAGCGGTAGAACAAACAGAGCGAGGCTGGCTCCTGCAAGGCTTTTACCAGACTTGTTTTGAGTTAGGAAGTAACCAGCAAGGGCTGGAAAAATGATGAAAGCAATGTTTCTTGGATAAAACCAATTTTCTGTGATCTGAGGAAAGTAAGTGGGGAGTTTTGCGATCGTGCCTGCCAGTAAACAGAGCATCAAAATCAAACTGCTGTCCGCAAAAATCTGGCGAGATTGAACAGGTTGAGTCTCCTGAAAATGCAGCCGTTCTTGCCAAACGTTTAGAACGATCGCATCGGGATTTTCGGCAAACACAGATTCAAAAGCAACTCGAAAAGCCTCTGCATCTTCTCGAAACAGTCGTTCTAACTCGGCGGGGTTTTCTAAATTTTCTTGGATTTGCTGAACGAAATTCATGCGGATTGCTGCTTTGATAAGGGTTGAGAAGCGCCAAAATTGTAGATGCAGCGAAATCAATGGAAAGCTTCACTTTAAAGTTTTAGGATTCCCGAATTTATGGATCAGCCTTTTCTGTTGATTTTGACGAGTGCTTTGGCGTTTTACCTCGCCTGGAATCTGGGCGCAAATGATGTCGCAAACTCAATGGGAACGTCCGTCGGCTCCAAAGCGGTGACCTTGAGGCAAGCGATCGTCATTGCGGGCATTTTGGAATTCACTGGAGCCGTTCTCTTTGGGCAAGAAGTTTCTGCAAAATTGGCAACAGGCGTGGTGAACTTAGAATCGTTTGCCTCAATGCCGCAGATTTTTTTGTTGGGCATGATTGCCGTTCTGATTGCTGCGGGCATTTGGCTCAACGTTGCAACCGTGTTTGGCTTTCCGGTTTCGTCGTCTCATGCCACGGTGGGCGCGATCGCCGGGTTTGCCTGTGTTGCGATCAATCCGCAAGCGGTGAATTGGTCGTCGCTCGGCATCATTTCCTTAACGTGGGTCGTCACGCCCGTGGTCAGTGGCGCGATCGCCGCCAGTTTCTATCGTGTGATCAAGCGTTGGATTCTCGATCAGCCTGACCCGATCGCCCAACTTCAAGAATGGATTCCCTGGCTGAGTGCTGTGTTGATTGGGGTGTTTGGCGTGATTGTGCTGCCCACCTTAAGCGAACCGATTCAGAAAGTTCTTAGCGATCGGCTTCACCTGCTCATTCCCGCTCACGATATTCCCTTGGTGATGGGCGGCATGGGAGCGATCGCGCTCACCTTCACGAGCTGGCGACAGCTAGAAAAAAAAGAGCCGCTTCCCGAAGCCTTTCTCGCCCGGTTTCAGGTGGTTAGCGCTTGCTTTGTGGCGTTTGCTCACGGCTCAAATGATGTAGGAAACGCGATCGCACCGTTGGCGGCGATCGTCTCTATCTCCCAAACGGGAACCGTTCCCCTACAAGACTTTCGAGTTCCTTTGTGGATTCTTGTGCTGGGCGGCATGGGCATCGTGGCAGGATTGGCAGTTTTGGGAAAAAAAGTGATCGCGACGATCGGCGAAGGCATTATTTCTCTACAGCCCAGCGGCGGATTTTGTGCAGAATTAGCAACCGCAACGACGATTTTGGTGGCTTCTCGGTTTGGTTTGCCCGTTTCTACGTCTCATGCGCTGGTGGGGGGAGTCGTCGGCGTGGGACTGGTGCAAGGACTGAAATCAATTCAAGGAAAAACGCTGCGATCGATCGCCCTCACCTGGCTTGTGACCATCCCCATTTCAGCCGGACTCAGCGCCGTAATTTTTGTGATTGCGCGATCGCTTGTTCAGAGATTCCTACCCATTCTGCTCAACTAATGTTTTATTGGGAACAATACCAAACAGGCTGATAAAGTTTTTGTGAAGACGAAAAGCCTGACCGCGAACAGCAGGGGCAAGGACAAACACTCATGAGTCTAGAGGATAAGCGAAACCGTTTTGGGGCTGAGGGTGCAAACGCTGAATCGCCCGACATCAAGCGTCTGCAAGAGATGAGCGCCAAGTTGTCTTACGAGATCAATCAGTTGCAGGCCCAAAAAATGCGGCTGATGCAAGAAGTTGCTGATTTGCAGGCTCAGTTACCTCCCCAGCCGTCTGCTCGACGCGCCTATCCGATTCCTTTAGAAGTGCCTGCTGCTCCGCTTCCGTTTCGCACAAGGCTGACTCAATTACGGGTGACGCAGTTTGGGCTGCTGTTGGTTTTGATTTCGACGCTGGCGCTCTCGATTCACAATGTGATTGTTCGCATGATCATTGGGACTCCGATCGATTTGTTTGGCATCCTTTCGTTTGGCGGATTTATTCGGCCAAGTTTGGGTAATTCGCTCTTGATTTTGTGGATGAGAATGCTGGTGGTCGTGCCGATGATGGCGATCGTTGCGGGCTGGCTTTATCCGCCTGTGTGGAGTGATATTAAGCAATTGTTGTTGGATCGCGATCGCCGTCCCTTGTCCAATGTGATTTGTAGCGGTGGGTTTTTGTTTTTGTCTCAAGTGTTGATCTATATTGCGATCGGAGCGGTCGGCCCAGGTGTTGCAGTCACGATTTTGTTTATGTATCCGTTGGTGACGGTGCCGTTGGCTTGGTGGCTGTTTGGCGATCGACCGACGCGCCTGCGGTTGGGTGTGATGTTGACGATTTTGTTAGGGGTGATTTTTACCGCCGTTCCCAGTTTCAAACAAACGGGCACAGTGTCTTCGACGGGCATTATGGCTGCGATTTTTGCGGGTGTGGCGTTTGCCTTTTATCTAATTTTTATGCAGCTTGGCTTCAAGAAGCTTCATCCGGTGCCCGTGAGTCTGGTGCAGTTTGTGACAATCTTCTTTATGTCGAGCTTGATTTTGTCGTTGCCGTTGCAGTTAGGTGTGTTTGTGCTGCCTGAAAAGCGGTGGGGCTTTCTAGTGGGCGGCGTTGTTTTGGGAGCGTTGACGCTGGTAGGTTATCTGACGAATAACTTTGGAGTGCGTCAAATGGGTGCGGCGAGAGCGTCGATCGTGGCCTCTAGCGGCCCAGTCGTGACGGCATTGTTAGCGGTTCTGATTTTGCACTTTCCTCTGTTGAGCGAACAGATCATTGGAATTTTTCTAGTGACGATCGGCGTGACGGCTTTAAGTTTTGAACGAATGCGCTCGATCGGACGGGCCAAAGCCGCTAAGTAGTTAGAAATTTACTTTCCAAAGCATCCAACTTGATTACGACATACATTGTGGTCACACTGTAGGTACAGATGAGTTGAGATTTGAATGGGATGAGCGCAAGGCGAAATCTAATGAAAGATAATTATGACTTCTCCCAATCTGTGAAAAATCCACACATTAAGAAGCTGAAAAAGCAAGTCACAATTCGACTTGAAGAGGATATCGTTGAGTACTTTAAGGGTTTGGCTGAGGAAACAGGGATTTCTTACCAAAGTTTGATTAATTTATATTTGCAGGACTGTGTAAAGTCGCAGCGCAAGCCGACATTGGAGTGGATAGGTGAAGCTTAACAACGCACTGGAGCGGATGGTATAAACTCTCTGCGCTTCGTTTCCGTGATGTCTGCTGCTACTCACTTTAGCCGTCATGCGGCTCACTCTTGGTTGAGACAGTATTGGTAAATTGTCTATGGGGTGTTCAAGTTGCTTTGGAGTTGTCGATGAGGCGATCGCAGAGCATTTGTAAAGTACCTATTGCAACAATCTTCTCAAGCCACCCCTTCAAGCTTGAAGCATCAGTTCAGTGGCAAAGAATGCAAAAAACCTAGGGCGGCGTAGAAGGCAAATCAATCGTAAAAACAATTTGAAGCGATCGACTCTCAACTCGAATCTGTGCGCCTAGTTGCCCGACTAATTTTTCGACGAGAGCCAGTCCTAATCCAGTGCCACCTTGTTTCCAGCGATCGCCCATCGGAATGCGGTAAAACTTCTCAAAAATGCGGCTCAACTCGGCTGGGGGAATCTCGACGCTGGTATTGCAGACTCTTAGCGTCACGGCTTCGACTTCTGGAGGGGGCAAAGTGACACAGATGGTGATTTCTCCACCCGGCGGGGTGTATTTGCAGGCGTTGGTGAGTAGCTCTGTGACAATTCGCTCTAATTTGGCGGGGTCGGTAAGCACAGCAGGCAGGTGACTGTCTAGATGGAGGCGGAGAACTTGTTGACCCGACTGAGCGCGTTCTTGAAAGGTGTCCACGATCGCTGGGAGCCAAGTTTGAAGACAAAGTGATTGCATTTCTGCAATGTCTGCGCCTGCTTCGATCCGTTGTAAATCCAGCAAATCATTGATCAGGGCTGTTTCGCGATCGCACTCGTGCTGCAAAATTTCTAAGTAGCGATCGCGATGTTCGTGGTTTGAAGACAGTTGTAACATCCGAATCGCCATTTTCATGTTGGCCATCGGACTTCGCAATTCGTGAGAAACGGTACTCAAAAAGTCATCCTTGAGATGACCCAACTGCTGAAGCTGCTGCATTTGTTGATTGAGTTGAGCCGTGCGCTCGTGAACCTGACGTTCTAGCCCTCGATTTAACGTTCTGACTCGCTGATACATTTGTTTGAGTCTTTGGGCGGCTCGTTTGCGCTCAGTGGCGATCGCTCCCAACACAATCCCGGTATGCGTAAAGCCCATCAGACCAAATTGCAGCGCCAGCGTATTGGCAGCCCCGCTCCGAGAACCGACTAAGAACGCTACGCCCAGATTGATCCCCAAAACAGTCGCCGTTGCTCTCGGAAACCCATACTGAATCGCAATCCAGATCATCGGCAAAAATACAAAGTAGGTATAGTCCAAACTTGTGCCACGGGGAGTGCCATAGCCGACCCAGATTCCTGCTGCCAGTAGTGTCACATGAAACAACAGAACCGGGATTCCTTGACGCGACGGCCAGCGCAACTCATCATCTCCACCCGAATCTTGAGGCGATCTCTTCGAGTTACCCGCAAGGGGTCGCGCTTCTCGATGTAGCCAGATCCAGGGCACCTTTCGCAGCAATACCAGCAAAAAAGGGGCTAACATCCCAATTCCTGTCGAGTCGCCCGCGCAGTAGTGCAATGTAAGCATGAGCCACTGTGACCAGGGAATCAGTCCGATCGTGGCAAAATTAACGACTTGTAAGAACGCAATAATCAGGGGGGCAATCAGAGCCGCGATCACCGTAAACCAAATCACATCGCGCAGTTGCCGAAGTCGAGGATTAATTTTTAAGACTTTGAGTAAAAGCCAGCAAGCCCCGGTGTAACCGATCGTCGTAACAACATCAAAGACAATCAGCGTCTCGATCGGCAGTTGGCGAGGACTCACAAACCAGTAATGGATGAAAGTATTAAGCAGCAGGGTCGGCCAAAAGCGCAGACCAAACACCAGCAAAAGAACGACATCCAGGGCAGAAGGCGGATACCAGACTTGAATTTCGGGGGCTGACTCAAATCTCACAGCCATGAGATCCAGTCCATACCAAAGGGTCAAATAAATTGTGACGACTAAGACGACTTGTAACCAGGGGGGCGATCGCCGTAACCATTCAAGCGGCTCTCTAAACACAGGCAATTCATGAGGGGTGGGTGCAGGTGGGTCACTTTGGTTCTCATTGCTCACAGTGCTTTGGGGAGAGAATGCAATTCAACACTTTAGGATGGTGATGGTATTGATGTAACCTTCTCAAGGAATAGGGCTAAATTTGCTCTCATTGAAGTTTGGCGATCGCTCCCCGTTCGACTAAAAGTTTATCGGTTAGCAAGTCTCGCACAGTAGCGACTAAAATTCTCTGGTCGGTGACTTCAAACTGGACGGTGATGCGATCGAGTCCAATCTGTCCGGGTGGATCGAGGTGGGCAACACAAACGGACGGCTCCTGATGGGCGAGGGGGCGATAGGTTTCTTGTTGGCGTAAAGGGGTGCTGGTCATTCTGCCCTGAGCGTCGTAGGTGACTTCGGCTTGTGAGGCAGCGGCCACTTCTCCAATATCGAGGCGGATTTCTTGCTGTCCCGTTGTGGCGACTTGTAGGGTCAAGACTTCGGAACGCTGACAGGGATAGGAGGTGCCCTGGTCAAAGAGCGGAAAGTAGGTATACGATCGCGCCGCAGGTTCCCATAATCGAATTGCGTAGGTGTGGCGCAAATAGTCGTCAATTCCAGTCAGTTGAGTCAGCGCCAAGGCTCCGTGAGCAACCGCTTCAAAGGGTTTGTCGAGCTTGACGCGCTGCCGCCCAAAGTAAGAGAGAACAAGCTGTTGAACGGCGGGAATTAGACAACTTCCTCCAACTAAAAGAACTTGCTCCAGATCACCTTTACGAATCCCTTTACCCAGGGCGATCGTTAACACTTCATCAAGCGCCTGGCGCAACTGTTCGAGTAGGTGACGCGATTCGAGAATGGTTTCTAGCCGAGTGCGATCGAGCTTCAGATCATAGGAGGTAAAGGTTTCTTCATTGAGCCAGCTTTCGGTTGCTGATTCGACACTGGACAAGCGGATTTTGAGACGTTCGGCGATCGCCAGTAGATTTTGCCAACCGATCGCGCCTACCGTTTCTCGTGAAGCCCCGATTTGATGTAAATAATCTTCCACAATCCAGGTATCAATATCTTCTCCCCCAATGTAGGCATCTGATTTAGCCAACACTTCGGCTCGATGGATTCCAGACGTTCCCGCGACCGTTCGGACAAGGCTCAGATCTAGCGTTCCGCCACCAAAATCGACCACCAAAACGAGAGACCCCGGACGCTGAATGGCATATCCCAAAGCGGCGGCCGTTGATTCGTCTACCAATTGCACTTGTGATACCTCCAGCCGATCTGCTAGGTGACGAAACCAATCATGATAGCGATCGAAGGCTCCGATCGGGACGGTAAAAATTACTTGAGAGGGGGTAATATTCTGTTGTTTAATCTGTTGCCAAATGTATTGTAAAAACTGGTTAGAAACTGATTCAACACTGTAGCTAATTCCATCAATCTGACGAGGCGGCGGTTGAAAATCAGCAGCCAGATCCCGCTTAAACGACTTGAAAAAGCGATCGGGTTGAGTGAGTCCCAAGCGCTGCGGTCGTACCTGTTCTCCCACCACAAATTCGTCTGCACTTTTGACAAACATCACCGTTGGCACTACAGGAATTTCGAGTTTTTCTCCGTTTTTGGTCAAGCGAAACAGCCGCGAAATGGTTGGAAACCGCAGCGTTTTGGGAGCTTGGGTGTCGGGTTCAAGAATGCTAACAACAGTGTTACTCGTGCCGAAGTCGATGGCGATCGCAGTCATGGAGCGTTTTGAAATCAGAATTAACAGGGGCTATAGAAAGTCCTAAATTGTCTATGAGAACCGTCAAATAATAGGTTGTTAGCCATTGATTAGCCATTGATTTGTGACTAACCATCAATAACTAAATTTCCACAATTCAAATCAGATAGCAATATCAGACATCTTAACTTTTGTTTGATGATTTAATCGTCTGAACGGGTGGCAGCGTCCGACTGACTCTGGCGGGACAGAGAATACGATCGCCCTGCTGATAGCCCACAAATCGAATGTAGACGAGTTCACCTGCTGACAGGTCTTCGATGTCGGGTTGGTGTAGTCTCTGATCGTAGGGTACTTGACTCCAGGGAACACCGATCGCTTCGATACCCCAGCTTTCAAGCAGATTCTCTAATGGTGTAAAAAGGGCGGATAAGTTTTGGGCCGGAAGATTGGGATTGGCGGCTGCCATTTTGCGGGCACTAGGATAATTAGTTAGCAGCGTTTGCAATTGTTCAAAGGTGTCAGTCTGAAAGTCCTGATTGAGTTGTATTTTTTGTTGTTGAAGCTGTTCTCTCAACCGCAAACACTGCTGCTCTAAATCAGTCTGCTTTGAGGTTGCGATCGCCTCTCTAAGTAACTGCGAAGCAACTGGATTTTTGATCGAATTCGTCTTTCTCCTTGAGGACAAACTCAGAACAATACAGGACACTACAAACGTCAAGATCCAGCCAAACCAGAAAAAATTGGATTCGTGCATGATGGATAGGGTGCGATCGCTTGCCTGTACAAACTTTTATAGTTGATCAATGTACTGCCAATGATCATCTGAGCTACGAACGCTATCCTTGATTGTCTAGCCAAGTTGTCAGGTCATCGATCGTACTAAAGTTCAATAGCGCGATCGCAAGTGCTTCTAGTTGGTTAGCAGACATGGTTGAGATACGATCGCTTAGAAGTTGAGGTAACTGTCCCACTTTCTGCTGTAAAAGGAGAAACACGAGCGATCGCCGCCCCTTTTCCATGCCCTTTTCCATGCCCTTTTCCATGCCTTTCTCTTCCCAACTGGTCAGGTTCTGCATAATTTCCTCCTTCTGGCTAGGATTCATTTTATCAATTTCGGATTGAAACCTTTGCTCCTCTTTGACGTTTAGCCGGAGATACGTGTCTACAAACTTGGAAACCAATCGGGTTTTAGCAGGATTGAGGCGCAGGGTCACCAACAATCGTAAACATTCTGCTTTGACCTTGGCGCGGTCTTTCTTCGCAATCTTCATCTTTGCCATCAGCGCCGCCGCCACTGGATTGGGCTGATTGACATAGCGCCGCCAGTTTAGCCGATTGAGTTGAATCGACTCAAAACTAAACTCCAGCACTTTCCGAGTCGGAAACGCCACTTTGTAAGTGTTCTCTTCTACTCGATACGGTTCATCAAAGGAAAAGATCACGATCGGATAGATGTCTTTCACATATCGCTGATGCAGTCTTGCAAAGTAATAAAACATTCTGCGGTGAAAGTGAGCTTGACTGGATGCCTGCGCTTCAATGTGGACTAAAAAGGTTGCATCTCGTCCCGCTTGTTTAACTTCTACTAACAGGTCAATAATTTTCTCCTCACCCTCAACCAGATCAGCGAAGTATTCTTGTTGTAGAAAGGTGATGGAATTGGGGTCGATCGTCCTAGCGATCTCAGGCAAAAACAGTTCCAAAAACTCTAAAAAGAAAGTGGAGATCAGTTCTTTGAAGTTTTGGTCGTGGTCGATCGTCATTTACAAATCTAGAGACAGCATTTTTATCAGAAGTTAAAGCGTTAGATGAACCGATAGAAATCCTAAATCAGTTGTGAGAATCTTGAAATGGTCAAGTTGTTAGTCTTTAGTTCTGAGCCATTAGTTTGCGACTGATCACTAACGACTAATCACTAACCACCAAACTCCCACAACTCATTAGGATGTTCATTAGATTTAGAACAACTACGTTGCAGATTGTTTCTTGTAAGCTGCCCAACCACCCAGATCAGAAATGTCAACCCACTGATATTTTTCAACCAGATCACGCGGATAGAGCATCGCTGTCAAGACTTCTCCATCTTCGAGAATGACATCGCCTGGATACATATTGGGCGGCTCCGTGGAGACTAAATAATCGTACTGAGCGATCGTTAGTTCATACACTTCACCCGGAATGCTAATGCCATTCTCCTCGACTTGATAAATCGCGGGGTGCCAGCCTTTTTGTGCGGCATGGAGACGATATAACGGTTGGGTATTAGCCGATCGCAGAAACGTTGCAGATTGCAGATTGCCGTGATCAGGCTGTCCTTTGAGTGCCGAGCCACAGATAAAAACGCGCTTAGTGTCCGCAGAATTGGTTGCTGTCATGGTGAAAAGAATTCAATAGTAGACGATCGATTCGCAGGAAATTTTCATTCCCCCTACCCTTCTACTACATTCTCTTGCAGAGATCGCACTTCTCGAATGACTCGTGTTTGACTGGCTGCCAGATGTTGCCCGATCGCGCCGATCGCCGCTTCTGCATTTCGCTGAACGATCGCTTCAAAAATGTGACGATGCTCAATCCGAATTTCTAACACCTGGGGATTGTTTTGCATGGTTTGAATTCGTAGCAGCGCCATCTTATCAAAAACTTGATCGAGCAGCGACATCAACCACAGATTGCCAGAGCTTTTGGCTAGAAGTCGATGAAACTGATAATCCAGATCCAACAGTTGGTAATTGTTGAAGTGCGATCGCTTGCTCTCGACCATCTTTTCGGCCTGCATGACTAGCACATCTAACTCTTCAAAGTGCTGCTGAGTGGCGTTTTGACAGGCTCCTACTACAGATAGCTGCTCCAAAGCGATCCGACAATCATAAAGCTGCGTCGCGTCACTCTGAGAAAAGGTGGCTACGCGCAACGTTCCATTTGCGTCTGGCATGGCCAAATCTGCCTGCTGAAGCTGTCTCAATGCTTCCCGAATCGGAGTCCGACTGACTTCTAGCTGTTTGGCTAACTGAGTTTCGACCAGTCTCGCTCCTGGTACTAGCTCTCCAGCCAGAATCGCACTTCTGAGGGCTTGATAGGTCTGTTCTTGAAGCGACAAACTGCGCTGTAGCGATCGCGGAGATAGGGTCAAAATAATACTCCTTCACCTTGCAAGCGGAAGCAAATTGTATATGCAATTTCCTGAGAACTGTGAACGCTCGATCCAGTCCTTAAGGTCGGTTCTTTCTCATAAAGTCAGATGCCCAAGCCACAAAAATGTCTAGGAAAACACAATACTATTTATCGAAGACGGTATACAGTCTACATGCCTTGAGTGCAATAATCCTATCAAACACTTGCCTCCGTTGTCAGGGGTGGTTGAAAGAATCAGAAATTGGTTGATCATTGAGTTTTATCTATGCGATACAAGTCCTGAGTCGGCTCAACTTCTGCATAAATTGTCACATTTTCCCAAATTGCTCTATGAGATCCTGACTTTAGGAATGTGTGAGTTCCTACCTCTAACTTGGAGAAGCCATGCCGACAGAAACTTCCCACCCATCCACCAAGCGCGACCCTGTTGTCAAAAGTTTTAACAGCACTCAAGGGGTTGCTCTGCGATCGGTGACCAAAAAATACGGTAGCTTTACAGCGATTGAGAATTTAAACCTGGAAGTCGCTGCGGGAAGTTATTGCTATCTGGTCGTTAACAGCATGATGCGAATCGATCGCGCTCTGATTACCGCCGCCGAAGATGCTGGAGCTTCTGGCTTTCAGATTCAGAAGGAAATTATCTTACCGTTGGTGGCTCCGGGGATTGCGATCGGCACCATTTTTGTCGTCACCTTAGTCATGGGAGAGTTTGCAACAGTTCGTCTGATGAGTGGGGGACAGTCGTCGTCGATCGGTTATTTGATCAAAAATCAAATCGGCAGTTTGCAATATCCCCTAGCCGCCGCAAACGCAGTCATTTTGTTAGCCATTACCCTCCTATTGGTGTTCTCAATTTTGCGCGTGGTTGACATTCGCAAGGAGCTATAAGCGATGAAAAAGCGCCCGTTGTCTTTTTACTTGTTGGCGGCGTTCTTTGGGTTGTTTGTGCTGTTTATGTATGGGCCGTTTTCGGCGATCTTTTTGCTCTCTCTGCAAGGGCCCGAAGGTGAGCTAACTTTTCCGATGCGAGGATTTAGCTTTTATTGGATTGGTGCCGTTTTTGGAGAGCAGCGCGTCGGAAGTTTTGTCGAAGCGTTTGGGCGATCGTTCACGCTCAGTCTATTGGTTATGGCGTTGACGATACTGATTAGCGTTCCGGCTGCGATGGCGTTCCGCAAACGATTCATTGGCTCTAACCTGTTCTTTTATCTCACCGTTTCCAGTTTGATTGTTCCTAGCATTCTCATTTCTTTGGGCATCGGCATTGTTTTTAGCTTGTTAAAACTGCCTAATCAATGGTACACCTCAGCATTAGCAGGACACCTCACCTGGACGTTGCCCTTCGCATTTCTGACAATGGTGGGCGTATTCAATCGATTTGATCCATCTTACGAAGAAGCCGCACGAGATCTGGGCGCAGGAGACGGTCAAACGTTTTGGCAGGTTGTCTTACCGCTCATTGGTTCCAGCCTGATCGGAGTGGCGCTGTTTGGGTTCACCTTGTCCTATGACGAATTCACCCGCACCTCATTGATCTCAGGTGAAAAAAACACGCTGCCGCTCGAAATTTTTGGCATGACCACCAATGTCACCAATCCGTCACCTTATGCCCTGGGCACGCTCACAACTGCCTTTTCTTTTTTGATGATTGGACTAGCATTAGTTGATATTCAATTTTTTACGCGCCGCCAAACTGAATGAACTATAGCCGTTCTAAATCAGTTTGTTAGTGGTTGGTGGTTAGTGATTAGTAATTGATTTACGACTAATCACTCCTGACTAATCACTAACTACCGATTAATTCCAACCCTCAACCTTCAAAACTTTTCTATGACTCTGACTCTGACTTCTCTCATCAATAGCGATCGCCTCAACCGTACAATTGATCAACTCGCCGCGATCGGCAAACTTTCTAACGGGGGTGTGCGGCGCATTGCTTACAGTCCAGAAGATATTAGAGCGCGTGAGTTGGTGCGATCGTGGATGGTCGAAGCAGGCATGACCACGCGAATTGATGCGGCTGGCAACTTAATTGGCACCTACCCCGGACGGGTCGCTGAGGCCCCTTCTCTGGTCACCGGGTCGCACATTGACACCGTTCCTACAGGCGGACGCTACGACGGCACGCTGGGCGTATTAGCCGGAATCGAAGTCGTCAGAGTCCTACGCGACAACCAGATTCAGATGAATCACCCCCTCGAAGTGATCGTCTTCACCGACGAAGAAGGTGGCATGATCGGCGGCAAAGCCATGTCAGGAACCGCATTTGAAGAAGCTGAATACTACCGACGAGACGATGGAACGGCGATCGAGACTTGCCTCAAAAAAGTCGGCGGAGACTGGTCACAATTGCAAACCGCCAAACGCGATCGCTCCCAGGTTGCGGCTTATGTCGAGTTACACGTCGAGCAGGGCGGCGTTCTCGATCATCAGGGCAAAGAAATTGGAGTCGTCGAAGGAATTGTGGGGCAACACCGCGATGTAATCGTTGTCAAAGGTCGTTCCAATCATGCGGGCACTACGCCAATGGATCTTCGACAGGATGCGCTGGTCGCCGCCGCTCAAATCGTTCTAGCCGTGAATGGGCTGGCTAAGAATACACCCGGTCAGCAAGTCGCCACCGTGGGCGCTTTGAATGTGTTTCCCAACGCGGCCAACATCGTGCCCGGACTGGTGGAACTGACGGTAGACATGCGAGACATTAACTTGGCAAATCTCAAACAGTTGTCCGCTCAACTCATGGAGCAGTTGGACACGATCGCCGCCGCCACCCAAACCGAGATCACAGCCGCTCCAATTCTCCGCACTGAAGCAGTTCTGGCAACTCCCAAAATTCAAGATGTAATTGTGCAAATCTGCCAGGAGAAAGGATTTAGCTATTGTCATTTACCTAGCCGCGCCAGCCACGATGCTCAAGAAATGGGACTCTTTACCGACATGGGCATGATTTTCGTCCCCAGTCACGCAGGGATCAGCCACGCGGAAGATGAGTACACGTCACCCGAACAATGTGTTCAAGGTGTAGAAATGCTGTTAGAAACCTTGTTGAGGCTCGATCGCATGTATACGATCGACTCCTTGAGTTAACTATTGGGGTTCAAAAACTTTAATTGGTGAAGTCACGATCGCTTCCACTCAAACAAGACACATTCCAGCTTTCCGATAGATGAAGAATCCTAGTATTTTGTCTAGCTTATGAATGGAATAAGTCTAGGTAGGTGATTTGTCGTGAAACAAACTTATCTCTGGTTGGGTGTTATCTCAACGTTGATTTTGTATTGGGCTTTGGTGAATCTTCTTATCTAACCAAAACAGAACCCACAACCTGAACGATCGTGGGCACTACATTAGTTTTTGCCAAACCTACAGAATGATGAATCACACAACATGCATTTAGGATTCATCATTCTGCATTTGTTTATATTAAGCAGGACTCCAGAAAGCTTACTTCGCTCCCGTAGACTCCTTGGTTAGATCGGCTGATCCGGGCTTGGGTGCTGCTGGCTTCGCGGCGGTGTTGATCGTTGCTTTGATATCTACACTTTTGACTCCGCTGATCTCTTTAGCAAGCGATTCGATCTTTTGAAGCTGGGCTTGGTTGACAACGGTTCCTGTCACCGTAACGTTACCCTCATTTGCTTCAACCGCCAAAGCACTTGCGGGCAGGTTGGCTTCTAGCTTCGATCGCACCTGACTTTGTAGGTCATTATTAGTTTTGACCGATTGATCACCCGCTACTTTGTTGCGCTCTTCGGCAGCCCGAATATCAGAATTCAATTGTTTTCTGCGCGTTTCGTTCGTTGCGTCATCTTGATTGGCTTGAGCGGTCGGTTTCTCCATGTTTGGACTAGCCTCCGCCGTGGTGTTGGGTGCCTCGCTGCTGGTTTTAGCTGGCCCACAGGCTGACACACTTATCGCCAAAACACCGCTAAATAGAAGAAATGCAAATTTTTTCATTGTCCTAGTAATCCTATCAGTTTGAATGAAAAGGTAATCGGCAGCAAGATCAGGGCTGACCTGGCCGCCGACACAGAAACTAGATGCGATCGTTCAAGTTACGATCGGCATTCACAACAGGACGACCTTCCGTATCGATCTCCAGTTCTTCGCGACGCAGCGTTTCTTGAGCCGTCACGGTTTCTTGTTCAACTTCTTTGCGAATGGTGACTTCTTCGCGCACAAAGGCTTCTTTATGAATGTCGGGCGTTTCTTCGTAGACTTCTACCCGCACTGTTTCGCCTGATTGGAAAGCCATCTCACCCGGAACGACCGCTTCAGCGCTAACCGGGGTCGTGCGCTCAATGACAACCCGCTCTTTCTCGATCGGCACAGAAACTCGTGCTGTTTCGGTTTCGACATGCTTACCGATCGCGACTTCTCCAGTTTTTTCCCGGTCTTTATCAACCACGAGACGCTCTTCATACAGCTTGATTGATTCAGCGTCAGTGGTCGGGGCCGTTTGACGAGTCGCTTGTACAGGTGTGGCCACTGGAGCCACAGGCATTGCGTCAATTCGAGACTCAGAAGAACCACCATACACCGCCCAGTCTGTAATTCCTCGGTGGCTCAAGATAGCTCCAGCGCGACGAATATCATCTTGAGTGCCGTCCACAATTACAAGATAGCCACCCTGAGTGATGCGATCGTTGTAGTGTTTGGCTTCTGCTTCGGGGATGCCCAGACCGACCAATCCGCCCAGCAAGCTACCCGCAGCGGCTCCGATCGCACCACCCGCAGCCGTCGTTGCCAAAGCAGTTGCGGTTGCTCCGGCCAGCATGATTGGGCCAACTCCCGGAATTGCCAGCGTTCCCAGTCCAACCAGCAGACCTGTGAGTCCACCGAGTGCCCCACCCGACACCGCTCCGACTCCTGCGCCTTCGTCTGCTTTGTTGCCAACGCGATCGCTGACTTCTGCACCCGACATGCCATCCCTATGATCAGCATTTTTGTTGATAACAGAAACCTTATCCATGCTAAAGCCAGAGTCTCTCAATTCGTGGAGCGCTTGTTCGGCGGCCTGACGAGTCGGAAATACACCCACTGCACGTTGATTGCTCATCATATTGTCTTGACGACCTAAAGCCATGTTCTTTTTCTCCTAATCCTTTAAGTTTGCAAACTAAAGTAAAAACACTTCGTTGCTACATCATCATTAACTCTCTTCTAGACAGAAAAGCCATCGCTATTTAGATAGGCTGTTCCTCTATCAAAAGCAAGACGATCGTGCTCAAGGCTCTCACAACTGAGATAGAGATCGAGCAATTTTTTGACGATTTGAGTTGCTTTAAAAGAAGAAAAACTGAATCATCCAACAAAGTCAAAAGTCCATTTTTTGATCAGAGTTTAGAGAAGATGCTGCGATTTCAGCAAACCTAAACCAACAGATTTAACGGATGATTACAGCCGTCTAATCAACTCTTCTGCAACATTGCGAAGACGACCATTTAGTGCACTAAGTTGGCGATAAGCTTGCACCAGCCGTTCGCCCTCGACTTCGACCTCTGCCGTCGGATAGTTTTGCAGCACTTCTATCAGTGAGATTTGATTATCTGATTGAGCCGATAACACCAATGCCGATCGTAGTGCCTGCCGATTAACTTCTTCAACGGGTGGGTGAATGGCTTGTCCTACCTGGTCGAGCAGCAACTCTCCGACTCGGCTGTTGAGGGTACGATCGAGGGTTACAACATTCACATCAATGGGTCGGTTTAAGACCCGTCTGACATCTTCTGGGTTTTGCCGAGTCGCATTTAGATAAAACCGCAAAGATTGAGAAACCTCGCCCGTTTTAGCAAAGGTCACCAGTTGGGGAACAGAGATAGATTCTCGAAAAATCTTGTATTTCAAAGTCACTCTTTCAGCGGCGATCGCTTCAGCAGTGTTGTTGAGAATGGTGACTCCGATCGCTAAAACGATAGCTTGACAAAAAGAACGAATAGCCAATTTCATAATAAGTCTCAAAGTGGT
Source organism: Phormidesmis sp. 146-20 (assembly GCF_052939475.1). Classification (NCBI taxonomy): domain Bacteria; kingdom Bacillati; phylum Cyanobacteriota; class Cyanophyceae; order Leptolyngbyales; family Leptolyngbyaceae; genus Phormidesmis; species Phormidesmis sp. 146-20. The sequence continues at coordinate 37,046 of NZ_JBJPHT010000006.1, read as the reverse complement.
TGACAAACTTTTTTAACTTATCGAATTGAACTTAAACCTTCCTCTTGCCCAAGGGACAGTTTGCTTAAGCCTTATGAGATAGACAACTATTTTCCTAGAAATGTAAAAGAAGGTCTTCTCGCCCTGTTCTAAAACCTCTTATAAAATCCGAAGCAATCTGACTTAAGAGAGAGGAAGTGTAATTTCTCAACTTCTAGTTTTAAGTAAAAGTAAGACGAACACTTTACATAGGATACAAAAGATGTCACTTCACTCCATTAAAGATTTTGATCCTGACTACCGCAAACACTTTGACAAAGAACAACACATTCTGGAGTATGACCTCTACTCTGGCCGCGAAAAAGTGGGTGCAGTTAAAGATTTACTTGTTGATGACGCTGGCAAATTTCGCTATCTAGTCATTCACACAGGCGGCTGGATTTTGGGCAAAAATGTTTTACTTCCGATCGGTCGTGCTGAAATTGACAACCAGGCTCACTGCGTTCATGCCAACGGTCTAACTCGTGCCCAGGTCGAAGCGCTTCCCGAATATAAAGAAGGCACCGCGATCGATTACGACCAGGAAGAACAAGTCAGAGGCGTATATCGTCCCGCTGCTGTAGAAAACTCGGCTCCGCTAGATGCCCCCCTGTACGATCGCAACAGCTACACCTACGATCGAGAACCCGACCTCTACAACCTTGACGAGCAAAAACACCAGAGTCTCAGACTTTATGAAGAGCGATTGATCGCCAGCAAGACTCGCCAAAAAACTGGAGAAGTGGCGATCGGTAAGCGCGTCGAAACCGAAACGACACAAGTCTCTGTCCCCGTTGAAAAAGAGCGCGTGGTCATTGAGCGCACGACTCCCGTTAACGCGGGAACGGTTGCTCCGGATGCGGGTGCCTTTGCCGAAGGAGAAGTGGCGCGAGTGGAAGTCTACGAAGAAACGCCTGACATTCGCAAAGAAGCTTTTGTGCGCGAAGAAGTGACTGTGAGAAAAGAAGTCGATCAGCAAACGGTTCAAGCGGAAGAGCAACTGCGCCGTGAAGAGTTAGACGTTGATACAGACGGTCGCCCTGTTGTCGATCAAGGGATAGACACGCGCTCTGGACAGCGATCAATTTAGCCTGACGAGATTTCAGATCGAACCCTTATTTCCCAACTTTGGCAAGATCGCAGGATCAAAGGGTTGAATGAGGAAGCAAAACTTGATTTGAATTCACGTCAACTTGTAATCAGCGTTGAAAACTCTTTGGGCAGGGCTATCGTTGGCTCTGCCTTTGCCATCCTTGGGAGAATGCAGCTTTCCGTAAGGAACAAGTATACTAAGAACTCTTCTCCATGTTGCAAAATATTTAGAAATTCCAGTCTTAAGATCTGACATGAATCCTCTGAAGTTGCGTCCTGAAGACTGTTCAGCTTTTGGACGACTCGTTTTACAGTACCTTGAAGAAAACCCGCAGACCAATATGAGTCAGCTTGCTCGACAGGTCAACATTTCTCGTGCTGGGCTGGGCTGGATCTGCCTCAAACGCAGTGGCCCAGACGAAGAAACCGCCAAAAGAATTGCCAGTGTGATTGGGGCTGACCTGACCAAAGTTGCTCGACTTGTCCACGAAAACAAGCTAGAAAATTTGGCAAAGTTAGGCGGACTAAACTACATCATCAAAGTGGAGCGATCGTCTGTCACCCGCCCGATTCCAATGGAAGACGCGATCGCCGGACTCAACTCGATTTTCCATGCGTTCCACTATGTCACCCGCAGCGTCCCCGATGTCGAAAAGCCCTCCGACTTTCAGATCTACAAGCAGGCCTTTGAAGTTGTAAAAACACAATTTCTCAAAGGTCGAAAAACCTCAAAACGACGAAATCCCACTTCCCAAGCCAGAGACGAAACTCCAATCTAGCCGGCCGTTCTACTATCTTACAGGTGGTTCTGGTTGGGCAAACGGTTTAGGCTGGACGGTTAGCGAATTTGCCATCGACTCATAGAGCTTGTTGGCGATCGCTTCGTTGCCCTTATCAGTGAGATGAATCGGATCGTGAAATGCATCGTCTTTGAGGCTGGCAGTCGCATCGTACAGATTGAGGGTGGTAACTCCTTGAGGAGAGGCTTGTTTGACCTGTGCGATCGACTGCTGAAGTTCTTTATATCCAGACTTAACTTGCTGCGGATAGCTTGACCCCAGTTGGCTAAGAATCTTTTTCTCGCGCTGAGTCAGCGTGTCTGTCCGGCTAGTGATTTCGGGTTGCAGGGCGACAATTAGCGGAATCTTGGCGCTCGTGGTCAGACGGACAATCTGTTCTAAATTATTGCGATAGCGAGACACGCGACGGTTTAATTCATTTGTGTCGGTGGGCAGGCGCTGGTCGATCGCGACTCCTGTATCAGGCGGAATCATGGGAGCCGGAGCATCTTGGGGACGCAACAGCCAGTATTGAATGCTCTTGACTAGATAGGATTGGTTAAACCAGGATTTCCACCGTTCTGAAAGGGCAGTCGTGAAGTGTCCAGAAGCATTTTCCAACATCCCCTCAATACCCGGAACGTCGGCTCCTTCTTGAGTACTGGGCAACAACAAATCGGCATAGCCATCGACAATCACCACATAGTCGGGCTTGTAAGCCAAAACCTGCTGCGTGAGTTGAGCAAGCTGATTGCTAGAGGCGTATCCTGGGACAGCCGCATTAATGACTCGATAGCGGCTTTCTCGAATGCGAGGCGGCAGGGCCATTGCTTTGGTCAACTCGTCGGCGTAGTAGGGCAACACGTCGGGACGAAACTTAGCAGAGTTTGTTTTTTGGGTCGCAACTTGTTGATTAAAGCGAGTTTCGAGTTGGTTAGCAAAGGTGGCTTGATTGCTAGAACTCAGTTGTCCAAATGCGGTTGAGCCACCCAAAACAAAAATTCTCACTTCATCTTTGGGCTTGGTGGGCGCGATCGCCTGCTCCATTCGAAACCCTTGCTCATTGATTCGCCAGGCATTACTTTGCTGATTGCCAACCAGTTTGTACCCCAGAAGAGAACTGCGTCTGACCTTGAGGCGGCCGCGATCGGGCAGTCCATCGTAGGGCTGATTGGTGCGATCAAGATACCTCAAGCGGTAAGCCGTCATGCTCAAGGGTTCGCCTTCATAGGCTGCAAATTCTGCTGTTTTGCCAGCGAGGCCAACACCCAGACGGGCCATTAACTCTAAGCCAATCAAAATCAATGGAATCGACCCCAAAATCAACCAGCGAGGCAGCGATTTCTTTTTCTTCTGGTACGACGAGAAGCCAGACCGATAAGTTTTGCGGCTAGTCCGAAACATTCAGCAGATTCCTTAAACGATCAACAGCGCCTTTCAAGGCTTGGGCTAACTTCACAGTCAATTCAGCTTGTCAGCTAACATCACGCCAAGACATTTACATCTAATCATTAGAAGTAATCCTTGAGTAACTTTGCAGGTCAGTTGATTAAGCTAAATTCAGTTCGCGTGAAGTCAGGATTAATTCAGGTTTTATAGCGTAGAAAGCAATTCATGCAGAAAATTGATAGCAACACCCGATCGCTCGATGAACGTCAAAATGATTGGCTTGTCTAGAAATTTAGCCAGCTTAACCCCAAAAGTTACGGGACTCCTCCTGATAGGTTAAGCATTTTACTACTAAACGCAACCACTATCACAAGCTCAACTTTTTTCTCAATATTTTTCTCAAGTCAACAGCAACTTCTCGATCGCCCTACTCAAAATCAATGTACTGAAAAAATAACACCTTGAGGAATGATAATTAGCGACAAGAGTAACCCTAATGCAATGAGTTCAAACTGCAAATTGCAATGACAACGCAATGAAAATGATTGACTAGCGCGATCGGGTTAGTATAGCTTCTTACACAACAGGCTTCATCCGCCTTGATACACTCAAATCTTCTTAGTATCTATTGAACCCCCTTTACTTCTCAAGTTGGGCGGGGGAATATCTAAGCAGCCTTTCGATGCACTTTTAATCCCGGTAGTATTTGTGATGAATCCAAAACGTTTTTTTCAGACCTTTGAGCAGACAGCGGCAAGTCTTGTATTGGCGGCACCGCTTATGCTGATGGTGGCCTGTAGTTCGACTCCGACGACTTCTCAATCTCCAACCGCCAGCCCTGTAGCCGCCAGTCCCACCGCTGACTCAAAAGCTCCCAAGTTTGCTTTGATCATCAATGGGCCGCCCACTGACAAATCCTGGAATCAGCGAGCCGTTGAAGCTGCCCAGTCCCTAAAGGCAAAAGGCATTGACGTTGCTGTGTCTGAGTCCGTTTCTCCGGCAGACATTGAGCGTGTATTGCGGCAGTATGCGGAATCGGGATATGGCACGATCGTCGCTCACTCTTTTAACTACGGAGACGCGGTTTTTAAGGTTGCCAAAGAGTTTCCTAACGTCAATTTTGCCTGGGCCGGGGGAATCAACAAAACGGCCGCCAATGTGGCGGATTATGACCAACCCTTTTACCAGGGGGCTTATCTGGTGGGTCTGATGGGAGCCAAACTCAGCAAAACGGGCAAGCTGGGAGCGCTGTATGGTTTCGATATTCCCGTTTGTCACTCAATGGGCGAGGCCATGCTGGCGGGGGCAAAAACAGTCCGACCCGATGCCACATTGACCAGTGCGGCCGTTGGCAATTGGGACGATGTGGCCAAGGCCAAAGAAGCCGCTTTGTCTCAGGCAGAAACTGGCGTTGATTTTTGGATTGGGTGTGGACAAGGGCCGACGATCGGGCAGATCGAAGCAGCCAAAACCAAAGGCGGATATGCCACAAGCTATGTCGGTGATATGTCTCCGCTGGGCCCACAGGTAGTCGCAGTGAATTTGCTCTGGAATATGGAGCCGTTGTTTAACAAAATGGTCGAGGACACCAAAGCCAAATCCTTCACCAATCAGTATTACAAAATGGGGATTGCAGAAGGGGTGATCGCTGTAGAAGTTGCTCCAGGGTTTAAAGACAAGCTGACGAGCGATCAGGTTCAGACCCTAGAAACGACCCGCGCCAAAATTGCTTCTGGTGAACTGAAGGTGCCGTTTGTGCCCAAGTAGGCTGACGAGGAATGGTGGATTTGATAACGGTTCATCGTTCCTCACCAAGCCGATTTCAGTGATCTCTCATTCATTTGCATACGATGGTTTTTGCCCGATCGACTCCTTTTCTAGCGGTAGAAATGCGGGGGATTACAAAGCGCTTTCCCGGTGTGATGGCGAACCAGGCGATCGATTTTGAAGTGAAGGCTGGAGAAATTCACGCGCTGTTAGGCGAAAATGGCGCGGGTAAAACCACGTTGATGAATATTCTCTGTGGGCTGTACGAACCGGATGCTGGAGAAATTTGGCTCAACGGTCAGCCTGTGAAGTTGCGATCGCCCAGGGATGCCATTGCTGCGGGAATTGGGATGGTGCATCAACACTTTATGCTGGTTGAGCCGTTTACGGTGGCTGAGAATATTGTTCTGGGAGCGAATCGATCGCCGCTGCGCGAGTCACCAAAACGCTTGAATCTGCGACTACAAAAATTGGCGGATCAGTATGGATTGAGGCTCGATCCTGCGGCGCAAATCTGGCAGCTTTCGGTCGGAGAGCAGCAGCGCGTCGAAATTCTCAAGGCCCTTTACCGCAAAGCAAATCTGCTGATTTTAGATGAGCCAACCGCCGTTCTGACTCCCCAGGAAGCCCAGGAATTGATGGTCACGCTGAGAACGCTGGCTGCCCAAGGAACGGCGATCGTCTTCATTTCTCACAAGCTCAATGAGGTGATGGCGATCTGCGATCGGGTGACGGTGTTGCGAGATGGGCAGACGGTTGATACAGTGGCGATTCAAGCGTGCAGTGAGCAGTCGCTGGCCCAAATGATGGTCGGTCGGGAAGTCAACCTTTCTCGCCGCGAAACCACCCCCCTCCTCACCCCTCACCCCCCTCCCACCTTCGAGTTAAAAAATCTTTGGGTAATGGGCGATCGCAATCTTCCAGCGCTGCGAGGAATTGATTTGGCGATTTGTCCCGGTGAGATTGTCGGATTGGCGGGAGTCGATGGCAATGGTCAGCGAGAATTAGAAGAAGCGATCGTCGGCTTGCGCCCCATTCGTCAAGGTGAGATTTTGGTGAAGGGACTGGCTCACATTCCGTCCGATCGCACGTCGATGGGCATTTTGACAGAGTTCTCGATCGCAGAAAATCTGATTCTCAAAGACGTACAGCGTCCACCGTTTCAGTGGAAAGGATTTCTACGCCAAAATTACATTTTCAAACATGCGATCGACTTGGTTCAGCAATACTTAATTCGCACTCCGTCGATCAAAACTCAAACCGGAAAACTCTCTGGGGGCAACGCTCAAAAGGTTGTGCTGGCGAGAGAATTGACTCGTGATCACCAGGTTTTACTCGCGGCTCAACCCACTAGAGGACTGGACATCGGAGCGACGGAATTTGTTCATGCTCAACTGCTGGCACGACGAGATGCAGGAACTGCCATTTTGCTGATTTCGACCGAATTGGATGAGATTTTGAGCTTGAGCGATCGCGTTGCCGTCTTGTATGAAGGAGCGATCGTGGGGCTGATCGATCGAGCGGATGCGAATGTGAATGAGATTGGGTTGTTGATGGCAGGGAGGAAAGAAGGGATGAGGGAGAGCTTTGCTCCGCTGCGCGAGGAGAAAAGAAGGGATGAGGGATGAGGAATGAGGGATGAAATCGTTTTGGGATCGGGAGTGGAATCGATCGCTCAAGGAATTCTGCTGAGATTGAAACCATTTGCACCGTTGCTGGGAGGAATGCTGGCGCTGATACTGGGGGGAATACTACTGCTAATCAGTGGAGCCAATCCGCTACAGGCATATGGTGTGATGGTGATGGGTGCCTTTGGGGGAGGGCGACCCTTGACCGAAACGTTGCTCAGAGCCACTCCTTTGTTGATTATTGGATTGGGAATGACGATCGCCTTTCGCTGTCGCGTCTGGAATATTGGCGCAGAAGGACAGTATTACATGGGGGCGCTTTGTAGTAGTGTCGTCGCGTTAAATCTGCCAAATTTGGCGGCTTACTGGCTGATTCCTTTGATGTTGATGGCGGGTGTCTTGGGTGGAGCGATTTGGAGTGGGATCGCAGGATTGCTCTATCTCAAACGCGGGGTCAATCTGATCATTTGTACACTGATGCTCAACTACATTGGCATTTTGCTCGTTCAGTATGCAGCACGGGTGCCACTCCAACAGCCCGAAGGCTTTCTACCCGAATCGGCTCAATTTAGCGTCAATGCTCAGATTCCGACGCTGTGGAACACTCGACTACATTGGGGAATGGGGCTGGCGGTTTTGCTGGTGGCGATCGTTTACCTGCTGCTGTGGCGGACTGCGATCGGGTTGCAGCTTCGGGCGGTGGGGTCTCGGCTCAGTGTGGCGCGGTGTGCAGGAATTAACACGAGTCGTAGTATTCTCATAGCCCTGATGATGAGCGGTGGGCTGGCGGGTCTGGCAGGTACGATCGAGGTCAGCTATACCTACACGCGACTCAAAGGTGATATCTCGGATAATTTCGGCTTTAGTGGCATTCTCGTGGCCCTATTGGGACAGCTTCATCCCGTCGGCGTTTTGGTGGCAGCGCTGCTCTTTTCTGCCTTGATGGTCGGGGCCCAATCGCTGAATGTAGTGTTGCAAATTCCTTCTGCGATCGCGCAAGTCATTCAGGCGATCGTCGTCCTTCTGGTGTTGGCAGGTCACGCAATTTCCCAACGGGAGTCTTGATCGATGGCGCAACAAATCTTAACCTGGAGCTTTTTGGTGGCGCTGCTGACGGCGGGGATTCGGTTGGCAGTGCCTGTGCTGTTGGCGGTTTTGGGCGAAATCATCACCGAACGATCGGGCGTGATGAATCTGGGGCTAGAAGGCGTGATGTTAGTCGGCAGTCTATCTGGCTTTATGGCAGCCTACAGCGTCGAGCAAGCGACCGGAATGGCCAGTCTTGCTGCCTGGGTTGGGTTACTGGCTGGCTTGTTGGCGGGCGCTGGAATGGGGTTGATTTTGTCCGTACTGACCGTCACCTTGAGAAGCGATCAGGTCGTGACAGGGGTGACACTGGTACTGTTAGGTCAGGGCGTTACAGCTTACTTATTTCGACAAAAAACGGGACTGTCTGGGGCGCGAGTCAAAGGTCTGGAGTCCTGGGCGATTCCGGAATTGTCTAAGGTTCCGATCGTCGGTGACATCCTATTCGATCACAATCCGATGGTTTATCTCACCGCAGTTTTGGTGTTTCTCTGTGGGTTCCTGCTCTTTCGCACCAACTGGGGACTCGAACTGAGAGCCGTGGGCGAAAATCCAGCCGCCGCAGAAACTTCGGGCTTGAGCGTTAATTGGATTCGCTATCGGGCGATTATGCTCGGTTCTGGTTTGGCAGGTTTGGGCGGAGCCGTGTTAACCGTCGTTCAACTCAACATTTTTACCGAAAATATCACCGCAGGGCGCGGCTGGATCGCGATCGCACTTGTCTTCTTCTCTCGCTGGCAACCGCTCTGGGCAATGATAGGTGCGCTTTTATTTGGAATTGCAGATGCCCTACAATATCGCATTCAAGCACTAGGCTTTAAGGATTTGCCCTATGAATTTTTGTTGATGTTGCCCTACGTATTAACCTTGGTGGTGCTGATGTTAAGAACAGGTCGCAGTGAGGCCCCGGCAGCGTTGGGAATTCCGTATGTTAAAGGTAAGCGTTAGGTGAGAGAGATGAGGAATGAACTCGTCCAAAGTTAAGTCAGTCAAATAATCGTGTGTTCTGGAGAATGGTGTAATGGTTGAAGCAATCTCGGTGCGTCTATCCAATCAGACCAATGGCAAAGTTTGTGATCGCGTCCTCTTAGATGATTGGCATCCGTTAGCTCGATCACAGGATTTAAAGCCTGGAACAGTGTTGCGATCGCGCTTAATGGAAACCGATTTAGTGCTTTGGCGCGGCGAAACAACGATTTCTGCCTGGGAAGATCGCTGTCCACATCGCAGTGTCAAACTCTCTGGAGGCAAAGTGGTAGACAATACGCTGGTGTGTCCCTATCACGGGTTGGCGTATGACCCTTATGGGCAATGCGTCAAAGTCCCGGCTCATCCCGATTATGTGCCACCCAAACAGGCCTGCGTCAAAACCTTTAAAGTGCAGGAGCGGTATGGCGTGATTTTTGTTTCGTTGGGCGCTCCGCAAAAGGAGGTTGTGGCGTTTTCAGAATGGAATGATTCCACCTATCGTACTTATCTAAGTGGGCCGCATTATTGTCGCTGTAGTGGGCTGAGAGCGATCGAAAACTTTCTCGATGTGGCCCATTTGCCGTTTGTCCATGCGGGGCTGCTTGGCGAACCGGATCAACCCGTGATCGAAGATTATGAAGTGTCAACCGACGACAATGGTCTCTATCTGCACGACATTCGCATTTGGCAACCTGACCCCGATGGCACCGGGCAAGGAGGAATTGCTTCCTATGACTACTGGGCCTTGCGTCCACTCACCGCATCTCTGCGTAAAGAAGTGTCTGACGGTCAATATATGGTGTTGCTCTATTGTGTTACGCCTATCTCAGAAGAAGAATGTCTTAGTTGGATGTGGGGTGCGCTCAACTATGCCCATGAAATTCCAGAAGCGGAGATGGTCGCCTTTCAAGATAAGGTGATTCTTCAAGATGTCGCTAACCTAGAATCTCATCAGCCCAAACGCTTACCGTTGGATTTCCAAGCTGAGTTTCATCTACCGAGCGATCGGGCTTCGCTGGCTTATCGCAAATGGCTTAAGCAACTTGGCTTAACTTATGGAGCAATCACCTGATCGATTCAGAATTTGATAGCGATCGTGGTTTATTGGTTCTACGATCGCTATCAGAAATGCATTCCTTCATCTATCTTATTTCGTAGTCAGAGCAATGTTTAAGTTAGTTGCCGAACGAATTGATAAAACTATTAATATCTATCTACTTAAATTTTTGTCAAAGTAAAAAACCGTTCGTAAGATTTATCATGCTAAATTGGCTTTTCCATGAAATAACTCAAAATAAACCTGATGGCTAGACTGTTATCTAGGGAAATCTAAGGGTCAACTGTTAGACTTCACTTCGATCGCAAGGAACAATCATGCTCACCCTTCCGGGCTACCAAGTTGCAGATAAGATCTACGAAAGCTCTAAAACTTTGGTTTATCGAGGAGAGCGATCGACGGATCAAAAACCTGTCATTATTAAACTTCTAAAAAACAAAAATTCAACCCCTAGAGAACTCGCGGTTTTTCGCAAACAGTTCACTTTAGCCAACGAGTTAAATTTAGCCAGTATTGTGCGCCCATACAGTTTGGAAACGTCTGGCAATCTTTTGGCTTTAGTGATGGAGGATTTTGGGGCCGTTTCTCTCAAAGATTACTGCAAGGGGCATCGCATAGAGTTGGCCGAATTCTTTGCGATCGCCCTTCAAATCACCCAAATTCTCTCCGATCTCCATCAAAATCGCGTCATTCACAAAGACATCAAACCTGCCAATCTGCTAATCAATCCGACCACCAAACAGGTCAAAATTACCGATTTTAGTATTGCCTCTCTCCTGCCCAAAGAAACGCAAGTCTTAACCAGTCCCGATGGGCTAGAAGGCACGCTGCCCTACATGTCACCAGAGCAGACCGGCCGGATGAATCGCGGCATTGACTATCGGACTGACTTCTATTCTTTAGGGATTACTTTTTACCAACTACTGACCCATCATCTGCCCTTTGACACCTCTGATCCGCTCGAAACCGTCCATTGTCACCTCGCCAGAGCGCCGATCTCCCCCAGCGATCGTCAGCCCAACATCCCCAAAATGCTGTCTGCGATCGTGCTGAAACTGATGGCAAAAATGGCAGAAGACCGTTACCAAAGTGCATCTGGGTTGCAGCATGACCTCGAAATCTGTCAGCTAGAATGGCAGCTTCATCGAGACATTGACCCTTTTCGCCTGGGACAGCAAGATCAGTGCGATCGCTTTCAGATTCCCGAAAAGCTGTATGGGCGAGAAGCCGAAGTTGCTGAGTTATTGACCGCCTTCGATCGCGTCATGCACAGCCAAAAGAGCGAATTTATGCTGGTGACGGGCTACTCCGGGGTGGGCAAATCGTCGCTGGTTCAAGAGATTTATAAGCCGCTAACCAAAGGGATTGACCACGCCAGTGTGCGGCAGTGCGGCTACTTTATTTCTGGCAAGTTTGATCAACTTCAGCGCAATATTCCTTATTCAGCGATCGTGGTTGCGTTTCAATCGCTGATGCGACAACTGCTAACCGAGAGCGAACCTCGACTCAACCAATGGCGCAACAAGCTGGCCGCGGTTTTGGGGGCAAATGCCCAAGTGATCATTGATGTGCTGCCTGAGCTAGAACAGATTATTGGTTCACAGCCGCCCGTTGCTACGTTGGCCCCCATTGAGGCTCAAAATCGGTTTAATCGAGTATTTCAGCAGTTTATTCGCGTGTTTTGTCAGCCAGAACATCCGCTCGTCCTGTTTTTAGATGATTTGCAGTGGGCGGATTCGGCAACCTTGAAGTTGATCAAAGTGGTGCTGACGGATGAGCAAACTCGCCACCTGTTTTTGATCGGAGCCTACCGCAGCAACGAAGTAAACTCTGCCCATCCCTTCATGATTTTGCTAGAAGAGTTGCAGCACTCTGCAATTTTTCCGGCGCAGATGACACTGGCTCCCCTCACCTTAGAGCATGTTACACACTTGATTGTTGATACGTTGCGTGGCGAGTTATCCAGCATTCAGCTATTAGCCAATTTGGTGATGCAAAAGACAGAAGGCAATCCATTTTTTGTTAACGAATTTCTCAAAACGCTTTATCAAGAAAGGCTGCTGAAATTCAATTTTGCTGAGAAGATCTGGCAGTGGAATATTACTGAAATTGAAGCGATCGCTATCACAGATAACGTCGTCGAATTGATGATTGGCAAACTTAAGAAATTGCCGTCTGCAACTCAAGAAGTTCTTCAATTTTCTGCTTGTATTGGCAATCGATTTCATCTCAAAACGCTGTCTACTATCTGTTCAAAAACTGTTCTGGAGATTTCTCAAATTCTTTCACCTGCCCTTCAAGAAGGCTTGATTGTACCAACCTCTGAACCCGAAGTTTTTCAGACAGAAACTATCTCAGCCAGTTTAATCTGCCTCAACTACCAATTCCTGCACGATCGAGTCCAGCAAGCCGCCTATGCCCTAATTGACGAGAGCCAAAAGCAATCCGTTCACCTTCAAATTGGTCAACTTCTTTACGCAAACATGAGCCTGCTCGAATGCAGCGATCGCCTCTTTGAACTGGTCGAACATTTGAATATTGGTCAGGCTTTAATCACCGACTCTAAAAAACAAATCACATTAGCCACCCTCAACTTAGAAGCAGGCAAAAAAGCAAAAAGTGCCGCCGCTTACTCAGCCGCCAGTGAATATCTCAATCAAGCTAGACAACATCTCCACAACTCCTGGTCAGAACACTATGACCTAACGTTTGCCGTGCATCGAGAGCAGGCAGAAATCGAATACTTAATTGGTAATTGTAAAGAATCCAAGCAACTGATTGACTTAACTTTAAAACAAGCAAAATCAGTTCTTGAAAAAGTAGAAGTCTATCGATTGATGATTGTCCTCTACACTCTACAAGCTCAGTACGATCGAGCCATTCAAGCGGGACGCGAGGGACTAAAGCTGCTAGCGATCGACCTTCCTGATTCAGATCTACAAGTGGCACTAAAAAGTGAACTGGAAACTGCCAAAAAGTATTTACATAACAAAGAAATTGCAGCACTAATTCATCAGCCAGAAATGGTAAGCCTGGAGAAAAGAGCCGCCGCAAAATTACTCATGGCGCTGGGTTCGCCTACTTATTTCTCAAATCATGATCTTTGGCTCCTAGCAGTTATGAAGCTGGTCAATCTTTCCCTTCATTACGGTCAGCTTGCTGAGTCCACTTATGGATATTCTGAATATGGTTTAATTCTCGGTTCGATGTTAGGTGACTATCAGGCGGGATACGAGTTTGGTCAGCTAAGTCTCAAGGTAAGCGAGAAGTTTAATGACCAGGCAGAGAAGTGTAAAGTCTGTCTTGTAATTGGTGGCTCTGTTAATCATTGGGTGAGACCGCTCAAAGAAGATGCCGTTACGTTTATGGAAGGGTATCAAGCCGGATTGGAGTCAGGAGAGCTACAGTTTGCGGGATATAATATCGGACATCAAATTATCAATTCGTTGTATCAAGGGGTCGATTTAGACTTTTTGGCGGCAAAAATTCCTGATTACTTAAAGTTTGCCGAACAGACGCATAATCCGCTGGTTAAAGATATGCTGTTGGCGTGTCAACTTGCGATCGCTAACCTTCAGTCAACTCAGTCTAATCCTCTAGAATTTAAGACTGAAACTCTCGATGAACAACAGTTTTTAACAGGTTGTCAAGCACGATCGAGTGCCGCCGGAATCGGATTCTATCTCATCTTTAAAGCACAAATTTTATATTTATATGATCGTCCCCTCGACGCTTTGCAATGTATTCAAAATGCTAAAAACTTACTCCAATATTTTCCAGGTTGCATTTCATTAGCGGCGTTTAATTTCTATTACTCATTAATTCTCACGGCTCGATATCCCGATGCGATCGCTGACGACCAAAAAGCAGACTGGCAACAGTTGACAACTAACCAACAACAATTACAAATTTGGGCAGAAAACTGTCCCGATAATTTCCTACATCAATATCTTTTAGTGCAGGCAGAAATGGCGCGATCGTCTGCCAATCCTCTGACTGCAATTGACCTTTATGATCAGGCGATCGCACTCGCCAAGGCTAACGAATTTATTCAAGACTATGCCCTGGCTAATGAATTGGCAGCTAAGTTTTGGTTAGCTCAAGGCAAAGAGAAATTTGCTCAACTTTATTTAATTGAAGCCTACTGCGGTTATCAAAATTGGGGAGCTAAGGCAAAACTCAAAGACCTTGACCAGCGCTATCCTCGACTTCTCAAAGACCTTCACCATCCTCCCGAATCTGTTTCGACAGACCAGACTCTCTCAATTACGCACATTTCTTCAACCAGTACGAGCAGTTCCCAAGTTTTGGATCTAGCCGCAATTCTCAAAGCATCTCAGGCGATTTCACAGGAGATCCAACTCGATCGCTTGCTAGAAACTTTAATGAGCGTTGTTCTCGAAAGTGCAGGAGCACAAAAAGGAACGCTCTTACTGCAAACAGAGGGCGAGTTGGCGATTATGTCTCAAGCGGTTAGCAAACCAACGGGCATTACCATTCTCAAGTCTGTGCCGTTAACAATTGATCGAGCGGTGCCGATGTCGCTGGTTCACTATGTCAGTCGCACTCGAAAAAAACTGCTGATTCATGACGCGACGATCGACTCAATCTGTGCCACTGATCCTTACGTGCTAGACAATCAGCCCAAATCGATTTTGTGTTTCCCGATCGTTTACCAGAGTGCTTTATTTGGGGTTCTCTATTTAGAAAATAACCAGACAACTCATGCTTTTACACGCGATCGACTTCGGATTCTCTTTCTTTTATCGTCTCAAATTGCCGTCTCTCTCGAAAACGCCAAGCTCTACGAAACGCTGCAAACGGCTAATACTGCCCTACAAGAATCAGAAACTCGCGAACGAGAACGGGCCCTTCAACTAGAACACTCTTTGCACACGCTACAACAAACTCAGGCGCAACTAATTCAAACCGAAAAAATTTCTAGTCTGGGTCAACTGGTTGCAGGGGTGGCCCACGAAGTCAATAATCCCGTTGGCTTTATCACGGGCAATCTGCAATACGCTGAGACCTATTTAAACGATCTAATAAAACATCTAGAACTTTATCAACAGCATCTGGCTCCACCACCCGTTGAAATTGAGGAACATAGAGCAGCGATCGACCTCGATTATCTTCTACAAGACTTGCCCAAACTCATCTCCTCAATGCGACTGGGGACAGGTCGAATTCGCGAAATCATGTCATCGCTACGGACATTTTCGCGCATAGACACCGACAAACAACCTGCTGATCTTCACGCTGGACTTGATAGCACACTGCTAATTTTGCAGCATCGCCTCAAAGCTCAAACCAATCGCCCCGCAATCGAATTAACGAAAGAATATGGTGAATTGCCCCTCGTCAATTGCTATGCTGGACAGCTAAACCAAGTGTTTATGAATTTGTTGGCCAATTCAATCGATGCGCTAGAGGAAGTGAGCGATCGTAGTATTGCTATTCGGATTCGCACAAGTGTAGAAAATATGTTTGCAGTGGTAACAATTTCTGACAACGGATCTGGTATTCCAGAGTCTGCACAACCGCATTTGTTTGCTCCCTTTTTCACCACCAAAGCAGCCGGAAAAGGAACCGGGTTAGGCTTATCGATCAGCCACCAAATTGTCACAGAAAATCACAACGGACAGTTGACCTGTGTATCTGTACTGGGACAGGGCACCGAATTTCAAATCAAAATCCCCCTAAATTAAGCTTTCTTTAGCGCTAAAACTTCTCACGCCGCTATCAAACAAACCTCAATGTTGGTAATTGATATCTAAATGAAATGCTGCTGTCATCAAAAGGACACTCCTATCAGTAAAGCTGAGTGCTAGGCTGGAGTTAGACAGATTTGAAAAACCGATCGCGGTTGTATGTCCTGTCGAAACACTGTTGCACGCTAGGCTGATTTGTGACGACTTCTCCTTTTCCCTCCGAACGACTCCTCTTTACCCCTGCAACGCCTGACGCAGAGGCGATTCCACTGATTTTTGCCTTTCCCAATGAGTACACCGTGGGCATCACGAGTTTGGGCTATCAAGTGGTCTGGGCAACGCTGGCGGCGCGAAGTGATTTGCAGGTGAGTCGGCTGTTTACCGATGTGCATGAATCGCTGCCTTCCCAACCCGAAATTCTGGGGTTCTCGATGTCCTGGGAGTTGGATTACGTCAATATTTTGAATCTGTTGGAGTCGTTAGAAATTCCATTAAGTACGAGCGATCGTACCGATCACCATCCCATTGTATTTGGCGGCGGCCCGGTTCTCACGGCTAATCCAGAACCATTCGCAGAATTTTTTGATGTGTTTCTCTTGGGCGATGGTGAAATCGTTTTAGATGCATTCATCAATGCATATCAAGAAGTGCGTCACGACGATCGCCACACTCAATTACGTCACCTTGCCCAAGTTCCTGGTATTTACGTTCCCAGCTTGTATGAAGTGACGTATAAACGTGCTGATGGCCCGATTGACAAAATCACTGCGATCGATTCCACCATTCCCCCTCGCATTGAAAAGCAAACCTATCGAGGTAACACGCTTTCGACCTCCACTGTCGTCACTCAAAAGGCCGCCTGGGAGAATATCTACATGGTGGAAGTGGTGCGGAGTTGCCCTGAAATGTGCCGCTTTTGTCTGGCCAGCTATTTGACACTCCCGTTCCGGATTGCTGATGTCGAGGAATCGCTAATCCCCGCAATCGAACGAGGTCTAAAAGTCACCGATCGTCTTGGTCTGTTGGGCGCATCCGTTACACAACATCCCGAATTTGAGACTTTATTGGATTATTTGAATCAGCCCCAGCACGATCAAGTTCGGGTGAGTATCGCCTCTGTGAGAACTAACACCGTCACTCAAAAGCTGGCGCAAACGCTGGTGAAGCATGACACTAAATCGATCACGATCGCGGTCGAAAGCGGCTCCGATCGCCTGCGCCAGATCATCAACAAAAAGCTAACTAACGACGAAATCACTCAGGCTGTCATCAACGCTAAAGCAGGCGGACTCAACGCAGTTAAACTATACGGCATGGCAGGTGTACCAGGCGAAGAATTTGACGACCTCGAACAGACCGTCACGATGTTGCGGAATCTCAAAAAGTCTGTTCCTGGTCTGCGGCTAACTCTGGGATGCAGCACGTTTGTCCCCAAGGCTCACACGCCGTTTCAGTGGTTTGGGGTCAACACTCAAGCCGAAAAGCGCCTGCAATTTTTACAAAAACAACTGCGTCCCCAGGGCATTGATTTTCGTCCCGAAAGCTACAATTGGTCAGTGATCCAGGCTCTTTTGTCGCGGGGCGATCGTCGTCTCTCCAAACTGCTACAACTGACCCGACACTACGGCGACTCCCTCGGCAGCTACCGTCGTGCCTTCAAAGAACTGCGGGGACAGATTCCCGATCTCGATTTTTACGTTTACGAAAACTGGCCGCTGGAGCAAGTCTTACCCTGGAGTCACCTGCAAGGAGCCTTGCCCCCATCGACGTTGCAAAAGCATTTGAGGAGTGCGATCGCCCAGTTTACTCAACCCCCACAGGAGCTTTTGCTGGCTTCTTGCTGACGGCTTTGCGGCGCAGCGACCCCTTGCGGGTAACTCGGAGAGATCGACTTCCTAGAAATGCTCCAATCACTAGCACACCTGCCACCGTTGAAGATTCGGGCACAGACTTACCAGGCGCTTTTGATTGCAGAACTGAGTAAGCCAAGTCGCCGATTTGTTGATGCCCCTTAGCGGTTGGATGCAGGTTATCCCAAAACAAATACTGGTCAGGAGTGCCACAATCTCCACTAAACAAAGGCGGTTGAGCATTCAGACAGGGGTCTGTCACGTTGGTATAGCCCAAACTCGCAGGATTGTTGATAGCCTGATTGACCAGAGAAAAAACGTCCAGAGAAATCAGATTTAAGCCCAAATTCGGATTCGCCGAAAGCGACTGCAATGCCAGAGATAATGCTGTGTTGTGACCTTGAGTAATTGCACTCAAACCAGATGGAATCAACGGATTAGGATTTTTATTGAATTGAGGAATTTTGCCTAAATCGGGTAGATTGGGAATCAAAAAGTTTTTGGCACCCACTTTAGCTAAGTCGGTGATGGCAGTGCTGAGGTTGGTGACCGCATTCCCGATCGTCGTTCCAGCCACCCCGTCCGCAGCAAAATTTAGCTGGTCATTGAGATAGTCATTGGCTCCAGCCCAGAGAATGTAGAGAGCGTCTCCATCCGCCTGCGTGTTCTTAGCAGTGAAGGAGCCGACTTGCTGCTGAAGCCCTGGAAAAAGTGGATTCAAGCCATTATCGCTGCCCGTTCTCGCTCCACCAAAGGCAAAATTATTCTCAGTTGTAACGGTTTTTCCTAGCTTAGAGGCAAGGCCTTCCACCCAAACCGGCCCATTTGAGAAGCGTCCAGGCGTATAAAAAGGGGTAGCAGGAAAAATCTTTGTAGCATTTAGGGTGTTGCCAACATCCGACAAACTGTCACCAAACACATAGAGGTTGCTAAAACTGGCGGCTTCTGCGGCTTTGGGGGATGTTGTCATAAAGGCGATCGGTAGGGCCGTCACTGCGATCTGCTGGGCAGATATCCGAAGGATCGCCTGAGAAACTCTGGACGCAATTTTGAATAAAGTCACGTATTTTCTACCTTAAAATTGAGGCTTACAAGTTTTCTACGGTTTTGAAGAAATTAACTGAGGGTGTCACCATTACAGCAAAGCTCAGTAAGACTACACCCCTCGTTTACACAATCTTCATCGAAGATACAAACTTCTACGGAAGAAATAAGTGCCGCGATCGTTGCGTCTTTTGTCGAATCCAAACACCAGCAGCGCTCAACTCTAGAATGAGAGGATTACCCCATCTCCGAATCTACCGTGCTTCCCTGGTCAGCCTTGCTGCAACGTTCTAATATTCCGCTCTCAAATCTGGGATTTCAAGTCGCCGTCGTGTTGGTTTGGCTGACGATCGTCGCCCTCCTCGCCGAAGGTGTCAATCGCTTTACCCAGGCTGGTTCTGAAATGGTTCGCAAAGTGGTTCACATTGGCACCGGGAATGTGATTTTGATCGCCTGGTGGCTCAAGATTCCCATGTGGGTCGGCGTTTCGGCCTCGATTGTCTTTAGCGCGATCGCGCTACTCTCGTACTACGTTCCCATTCTCCCCAGCATCAACAGCATCGGCCGCAAGAGTCTAGGTACCTTCTTTTATGCCGTCAGCATTGGGGTGTTGGTCGCCTGGTTTTGGACGCTCAATCTACCGCAATTTGCCGCCTTGGGCATTCTCGTCATGACTTGGGGAGACGGATTTGCCGCCATTATCGGTCAACGCTTTGGTCGCCATCCCTACAAGCTGTGGAATATGCAAAAAAGTTGGGAAGGCTCGTCGGCAATGGCGGTTATTAGTTTTGTCGTCAGCGCCTCGATTTTGCTGACCACTCAGGGCAATCTCTGGCAAGTCTGGCTGATTTCTCTGATTGTAGGAGCGATCGCCGCCAGTCTAGAAGCCTTCTCAAAATACGGCATTGATAATCTGACAGTGCCGATCGGCAGTGCTACGATCGCTTACTTTCTTACACAAGTTCTGCTGCCGTAGGCGATGGAAGGATGCTGAATGAAAGGCTCAATATTTTCTAATTGATTGAAATTCCTCCAAATCCGCCGATCGGGTGAATAGTTTCGACACCACTATCGGTAGACTGAAATTGGTTTGCAATCAAACGGAAACATTTCCTAGCCTTAGAAAGTCGCTGTTTCAAGACTGGTAACGATCGCACCCCAGCTCAGATTGCCTCATATCCTGAAAACATGACCTCTACCGTGAAGCCCGCCAGCCCCGCCCCCCAATGGGAAGATCTTCCCCTGACTTCTCAGCCTGACCCCGATCAGCTAGATAACATCAAAGCCCAATTGGATCTGATCTTGCTGGCACTCGAGGCGATCGCGGGCATCAGTTCGGAGGCCATGCTGCAAGCGGCGACTGATCTAAATCTAGAATCCATGATTGCTGATCGCGTCTCTCTCTGGCGGCTGCGCCAATCCAGTCCCTTGCGGAAAGGACAAGGCGGTCGCAAAAAGCTAGATGTCGAAGAAGCGCGGGCGCTCTCTCTGATTAGCTGTCATTTGGCAAAAGAGCATAATGAACTGATTCGTCGAGCCGTTGCCCTTTTAGAACAGTTGACCGAGCAAAGCCGCGAACCCCACGAAGCTTCTCTGTTGGGAAACTACCTCGATGCCTTCCACAACACCTATCAAGAACGCATGGAAGACGGAGAAACAGTCCCCACTAAGACCCTGACTCATCTGGCACTCAAACTGCTGATCGACCTGCTTTTTTATGGCAGCCCCAACGGCGTTCGGCGACTGTGGATGACCCTGCTAGAGCGATCGATCCCCCACACCCCACTTCCTACCTCCTAACCCCCATTCCTGCTGTTTGCCCATGTCTTCCAACTCTGTTCTCCGCAAGTACACTCCGCCCACCTGCACGTTAGAAATCTCAGCCAAAAACTCTCCTCTCTCGCGCTGGGCAGGTCGATCGGTTCTCAAACATCTGCGGTTCAGACTCAGTTTTGACGACCCTCGAATCAGCGAAGACCAATGGATGACCGTGCGGGGCGATCGGTCTCAGCTAGAAAGCCTTTGCCAGACTGTCACAACCTACGTTCAGCAATTTCTCAACCAGTCCAATACGCTGCTACAAGACAGACACTTAGCAAAGCGTTTTGGCGCAACCCTGGATGGAACGGTCTCCCCGATCGCTGTCGTAGATTCTCCCAGTCTGCCCCCCTCCGATCTCACCGCAGACCTTTCGATCCAGCCTAGAGGCATCCTCTCTCACGAGCTATTTCTGGGAACGTTAGCCACCGAAGAGACTGGGGCTTCGATCCGACTTAGTGCTGTCCAGTTAGCGGATCTAGCAACCGCGCTGGATGAATACGCCGCTGACGTGACGGCTCTGCCTAATCTAAATCGCCCCAACTGGCTCAAAAATCCGCCTCAGTGGACGAGCATTGCCGCGACCTTCCTGATTGCTGTGGGGTTGACAACTTCTGCACTACGACTGTTCGATCGCCCCGCCTCCCAAACGGCTCAAGCGCCAACCACGAGTCAGGGAGCCAGTAGTTCTGACCAGCGTCTTGCCCTCCAACCTCTTCCCAGTGCTTCTCCTTCGCCTCTGCCCTTGCCTACTGCTCCGCCCCCCCTATTGGCGCTCCCCGATTCTCCAGCTTCTGCTGGCTCCCAAAGCGCTACGGGTGATGCCAAGGTAACGGTTCCTCAGACCCCCAAAACGCCTCCAAAAATTAAAATTGTCGAGCCTCCCGAAGGCTCTGTTGCGGTGAGTCCAATTCTTCCTCAAGATGCTCCCGCGAATCCCTCTCCAGATCCAATTCCGCCCAGTCAGCCCAGAGCCAGAGTTAGTAGCGCTCCCGCTGATGCTCAATCTGCCCAACCGCAAGAACGAGCCGCCGCCTCAGCAGCCCCCAGCAAAGACAGCACTGCTTTTGACACCATTCCTCAAGTCGCTGAGGTCAGACAGTACTTCAAAGGGCGCTGGAACCCTCCCGCAGGACTTCCTGGAGATTTGCAGTACCGATTAGTTCTCAACCCCGACGGCTCACTACAACAGAATCTCCCCCTCAACGAAGCGGCTGGACTGTTTCTCGATCGACCCGAAGTTGGGATGCCTCTCTATAATTCGCCTTTTGTTTCTCCCCCCAAAACTAGCCGTTCAGTTGTGATTCGGGTTGTACTAGGGCAAGATGGCAGCGTCCAAGCTTTTAATGAGTCCCAATAAAAAAGGGAGATGCTCACAATCAGCATTCCCTACGAGTTCGTTAGAAGTTCAGAAAATTGGCGTTAGTAGACCTCAAAAGAAAGGGCAAAGTCTCCAACTTTAGGGGAGGAGACCTCGATCGTATAGTCGCCATCCACTGCTAGTTTGCCGTGCCAATCGCGCGATCGACGCGAACTTCCACCTACCCGCTGACCATTAGGAGCCAGTGCATTCAAAGTGATGTGTTTTCCTTGCAAAACCTTCACGCCCATAATCTGGTTGCCCTTTGCTTTCAAGATATAGCGCCGAATTTGGTTGGGCTGAGTAGTGCCTGTAACCGTAGTTTCAGCTTTGCCTCGCGGAAATTTAATACGCTGCGTTTCTGAAGATTCAGTCCGTGATAGAGGCGTGATCGCGACATCCACCGAATAATTCCCCGATCCCGTAACTCGAATCATGTATTGATCATCCACTGGAAGTTGACCAATCCAATTGCGAGTTTGGTAAGCAGAGTTATCGACACGCTGCTCATTGGATCGCAAGATATCCATCACGACCCCCGATCCTTCTAGCGTCACGGTCATAATCTGCCCCTGTGAGGCTTCGAGAATGTAGAGTTGGGCATTTTTATCTTGCAAGTTTCCCTGCACCATTGCAGAAATCTCGTTGGGCGGAAACTCAATTCGTTGGGGTTGTCCGTTGTTAGCTGGAAGATGAGGTGTCGATCGCGTTGCCTGCAAGTCGATCGCTTGCGTTGTGCCCAGAGGCGGGGTGATCTTGAACAAATATGCTCCAATTCCCAGGGAAACCAGGAGACTGGCCGCGATCGCACTGCCAACTCCCACTTTGCGAGGGGAATGGAGTCGGTGGGCGGCATTTGACCTAGGCGGCGGCTGAGAGGGTGCGCCTTCTGGATGACTAGCCATAAACAATTTTGTTTTGATAGTGGTGTTCACCTGAGCGCTGATATCTCTAGCGGCGGGTGCGATGTCTTGATGAACCGGGTCAGGGAGAGTCGCGATCGGATTAAGCAAAGTACTTTGTAGCGATTCTTCCATGAGAGGCTGCAAATCTGCCCAGATTTCTCGTGCGGATTGATACCGCTCATTGGGCTGCAACGCCAGCATTTTTTGCAAAACGGTCGCTAACAAATCGCTGACTCTTGCATAGGGTTGCCACTGCCAGGAAAGGGTCTGACTGTCTAACAATGTTTGCGGTTCTCGACCTGTTAGGAGAACTAAGCTGGTCGCTCCCAGCGCGTAAAGATCGCTGTGGGGAGAGACATTTCCAGTTTGAAGCTGCTCTGGTGGCGCATATCCTACTTTGCCGACGCGGGTGATCGCTGAAATGATCGGCCAATGACTCGCGGCCTCTTTCACTGCGCCAAAATCGATCAAAACAGGCAGCGATGCAGGCAAATTGTCGATCGATGCCTGCCCAAGCAGCATCCCAGTGTCCGGGGTTCTTAAAATAATGTTTTCAGGTGAAATATCGCGGTGAATGATGTCGCGATCATGCAGATAGCTTAGAACAGGCAGCAAATGGTTGAGAAAGTGGAGAACCTCTGCTTCAGAAAAGGGCCTTCCCTGAAGCTTTCTCGTTTGCAGCAAACTGCGGTAGGTTTGTCCTTTTACAAAGTCTTGCACGAGAAAAAGCCGTTGCTCATCTTCAAAGGCCGCCCAAAAGCGAGGAATTTGGGGATGCTGAATTTGGTAGAGCGTACTGGCTTCTCGTTGAAAGAGAGACTTTGCTTTTTCGACCAGGGCATCGTCTTGATAGGGAACTGTAAACTCCTTGAGGACACAGGATTCGTTAAATCGCTCCTGATCGATCGCCAGATACGTGCGCCCAAAGCCACCCTGACCCAAAATCTGCTTGACCAGGTAGCGCTGTCGGAGGAGAGTTCCCAAAGGAATCGATGATACCATCTCAGTTTGCATAGCTTCAGAGAACAATTAACACGGTGGAATTAGCATCCACGGTAACTATTGTTACTCAAGGCTTCTAGCAATCCTTATGGGGCATGACCCCCTACTAGCAGTCAGTCCAGCTTAATAGAACGATTAAGGTGAAGGTGTTTGAGACGTTAAGCCTAGAACGAAGAATAATAATGAATTGGCTTTAATGCAGAGGGCTTCTAATTGACGGTGTAAAATAATTTATCCTCAACTGATCTTTCATACGTAGGTTTGAGTGGGAGCCACGATCGCTCTATCATCTCCCTCTCCTGACAGAAGAAGCATGTTAAAAATCAGTTTATAAATCTTTATATAAATACTCATTGGTTTCTTATCTTGACTGCAATCTGAAGTTAAGCGAAACTGACATTTATGCTGACACCACTCTCTTTTATTACTAAGTTCTGTAACTTTTCAATTAGGAGTAAGTGGATTTGTCAAAATTGGTTGGAATGAGTGGGTCTTCACTGACTCAGTTTCGACGATACCAGCCCAAAAGTCCCATCGTTATTGAGTCGAAAGCATGGAAACATTAGAGTTTGTGATATTTCCAGACGGGCGTGTGCAGGAGAAGGTTACGGGTATCGTTGGAGCGTCTTGCGCGGAGGTCACAGCAGCGATCGAAGCTCAACTTGGCCAAGTCATTACGCAAGAGCAGACTTCCGAATATTTTGCGACCGTTCAGCAGTCAGCAACCGTCACGACTCAAGCGACGTTTAGCGACTGGTAAAAGTTTTGTCCGATTAAAACAAGTCAACTCGTTAATAACTAGCCATGTCACACTTTAGCCAAATTAAAACTCAGATCCGTAACCTTCCCGCTTTGAAGTCTGCCTTGACTGATTTAAAGATTGATTGGAAATCCGGCCCTTGTGACGTTCGAGGGTACAAAGGTCTAACTCACACTGCTGAAGTTGTGATCGAGCAAGATAACCAATACGACATTGGTTTTGCGTGGAACGGTCAGGAATACGAACTGGTTGCCGATTTGCAGTATTGGAAGCAGGACAGCCCCATTGACTACTTTCTCAGCAAAATAACCCAGCGCTACGCCTATCACACGATCGTCCAGGAATCTTCTCAAAAAGGTTTCCAAGTTGCCGAGCAGCAACGTCATCAAGACGGCTCCATTCGTCTCGTGCTACAACGCTGGAGTGCCTGATGTCTACTTCCTCCCAACTGCCTAATCCAGATAATTCTGCTCGGTCAGGTCTAGAGCCAGAACTTGGCGGCTTACTGCGTGATTCTGAAGCCCGATCGGGTTTGGAGCCAGAGTTGGGAGGTGCCTTTCGGCAAAAGGGGGTCTATGTGGACGAGTTAACTTGTATTGGGTGCTTGCATTGTGCCCATGTTGCGCGAAACACGTTTTACATTGAGCCTGACTATGGTCGTTCCCGTGCAATTCGGCAAGATGGCGATCCAGAAGAACTTATCCAGGAAGCGATCGACACCTGTCCCGTAGACTGCATTCACTGGGTTGACTTTACGCAGCTCAAGAAGCTGGAGGAAGACCGTAAGTATCAAGTCATTCCGGTAGCTGGGTTTCCGGTGGATCTGGCTGTAATTGCTACAAACCGCCGCAGACAAAGAATGCAGTCTAAGCGGAAAACGAATTCTTCTCCAGATTGAGAAAGTTTAAGCTTCTAGATGATAGTAGAGTCTACTAAAGCTTTTGATTTAAAGAGCTACTCCTCGGTTGTTGCAATCTCGGAAGTTTGAGAGGCTTCGATCGCCGCTTCTTCCTCACTGGTATTTTGCGTCACAAACGGTAGATGTGCGCCTTTGAGTCCTCGTTTGATGCGATCAGGCGTTTCCTCAAACACAACAAACAGAGGATAAATCTTTTCTGCGCCTTCGTTAAGAATGTGCTGATAGCGAGGGGGCAGCACCCACTCATAATCCTTGCCTAGTAGCACTTGAGTGCGTCGCCACCGACCCAACAGGTCAGAAAAATCTTCTTCGGGCTGGTGGATAAAAACAAATATTTCTCGACCTGTCTTGATTTTCCACTCTGGGTCACACATAAGCAGTGAGATTTCACAGGGTAAGATCAGCGACTCGACCGACGTGATTGAGTGCCCGTTAGGAGAGGGCACTACATGACGAATCTTGACGATCGGTAACGGGATCGTAATGACGCTCTCCTCCGGGCGACGCATACTGGGCAAAAGCTCTAGATAGGGACGATGACGTTTAAGGAGCGCGATCGCCTCTGAAGACTGACTATAGGTTGCAAACAGTTCTTCGTATTGAGATTTTTGAACTGACATTTTTCTAAACCCATTTCAATAAAAAGAGGCCAGAAGATCTTAGAGCGCAAGATTGAACCAATCTCTCAACGTCTAACCTCTGACCTCACAAGACAAACTCGTCTCGACTAGCCGAGAGTCTCAAACACTTTAAACATTGGCAAGTACATCGCAAGCAAGATACTACCAACCATGCCGCCTAGAAAGAGAATCATGATCGGTTCCATAATGCTGGTTAATGCTTTGACGGCTTGCTCCACCTCATCCTCATAAAAGTCAGCGACCTTCATTAGCATCTTATCGAGTTCCCCAGTTTCTTCGCCGATGCTGATCATTTGAATCGCCATCAAGGGAAACACCTGTTCTTTCTGAAGCGCAATGCTGATCATGCCGCCCGTCTGAATTTCTTTGCGGGCTTCGTCGATCGCGTTTGAAACAATTTGATTTCCGGATGTGTCACGCACAATCTCTAAGCAGGTCAAAATGGGAACGCCCGATCGAGTCAATGCACCAAACGTCCGGCAGAATCGAGCCGTCGCTGTCTTTTGAATCAAATCGCCAAACAGCGGCATTTTTAGGAAGAATCGATCCATCGTCTCGCGTCCCACCCGCGTTTTGTAATACTGCCGATAAGCAAAAATGACCAAGGGAATCAAGATGATCAAAATCACTACATTTGGGCTGCGAAGAAACTCACTGATGTTGAGCATCAATTGAGTAAATGCAGGCAACTCAGTTCCAATTTCCTTAAAAATTCCTGCAAAAATAGGAATCAAAAAGATCGTCATCCCCAAGAAGATCGTCGTTGCCAGAAAGCCGACGACAACGGGGTAAGCCATTGCTGACTTGATTTGGTTTTGCAACCGAGCCACGTCTTCTAGCAGCTTGGCGAGACGGTTTAAGACCTCATCCAAAACGCCCCCAACCTCGCCTGCTTGCACCATGCTCGTGTACAGATTGTCAAAGCAGGCTGGGTGCTTCCGCATCGCATCAGAAAGGTTTGTACCTTGCTGCACATCCGAGCTAATCTCCACCAAAGCTTTTTTTAGCTTGGGGTTTGTACATTGTTCTGACAGCACCCCCAACCCGCGTACCATCGCTACCCCAGCGTTGACCAGGGCGGCAAACTGACGGGAGAAGACGGCTTTATCTTTGATCGAAACCGTCGCCATCGAAGATTGAATTTGTCTGAGATCAAGAACGTTGTTGGCGTTAAATCCTTCACTTTCCTTAAGTTCTTGAACAAAAAGACCCTGATCTCGCAGGGCAGAGCGGGCTTCTCCCAGGGTGTCAG
The DNA here is from genome assembly GCF_052939475.1 of Phormidesmis sp. 146-20. Taxonomy (NCBI): domain Bacteria; kingdom Bacillati; phylum Cyanobacteriota; class Cyanophyceae; order Leptolyngbyales; family Leptolyngbyaceae; genus Phormidesmis; species Phormidesmis sp. 146-20. Next base: position 9,999 of record NZ_JBJPHT010000006.1, on the reverse strand, counting down.
CAACAATCTTTTCTCGCTTGGCGTTTCCTTTTGCGTCTCGGACGCGGGCAACATAGGTAGGCATAGTTCAGGGTCTAGATGAAGAATTAGGCTCAGAAAGTGAACTCTACAGATAGTAGCCTTGTTCTAAAAGAATGATCAGACTTCCTAATCATTCTGCTGGCAAGTGTCGAAATTGAAGAACTTCTGCTAAGAGCTTTAACAGCTTCTCTTGAGCAGATTGAATACGCAGAGTCTAGAGAGCAGAGTCTAGAGAAGTCTAGCGCTTGACGGCCCCCGCAGTTGCCCCGGCAGGCGTACCTCCAATCAGTCGCTGAAGCTCGTCAGGTCGAGAAGTTTTGGACATTGCGGCCTCAAACGTAATCAGCCCTGCTTTGTACTGGTCTGCCAGCACTCTCTCCAGGGTTTGCATGCCTAATTTGCCGCCTGTTTGGATTGCGGAGTAGATTTGAGCAGTCTTTCCTTCCCGAATCAGGTTAGAGATAGCAGGGGTGATGACCATGATTTCCTGGGCCATAATTCGTCCATACTCACCCGGCTTAGGATTTTTCTTAGACACCAGCGTTTGACTGAATACAGCGACTAAAGAGTTGGAAAGTTGAACCCGAACCTGAGTTTGGCGCTCAGCGGGGAAGACATCAATCATCCGATCGACCGTCTGAGAAGCTGAACTCGTGTGCAGGGTGCCGAAGACCAAGTGACCTGTTTCTGCGGCAGAGATGGCGAGGGAAATCGTTTCCAAATCCCGCATTTCACCCACCAGAATGATGTCTGGATCTTCCCGCAGAGCCGCTTTCAAAGCATTGGCAAAACTCTTAGTGTCTTCTCCCAATTGGCGTTGATGAACGAGGCTTTTGAGCGGTTCATAGACAAATTCGATCGGGTCTTCGATCGTCAAAATGTGTTCGGCGCGGGTGCGGTTGATCAGATCGATCATGGCTGCCAGCGTTGTAGTTTTTCCAGAACCCGTCGGCCCGGTCACCAAAATCAAGCCTCTGGGCTTCTCAGACATTTCTCGCACTACGTCGGGCAGTCCAAGCTTCTCAAAGTTGGGAATTTTAGAACTCAAGGCTCGCAAACAGGCGGCATAAGTTCCTCGATCTTTGTAAACGTTGACTCGAAAGCGAGCTAACCCACGCACCCCATAGGAGCAGTCCAGTTCCCAATTTTGCTCCAGGTTTTTGCGCTGGGTGTTGTTTAGCATACTGAAGATGAGGCGCTGACATTCTTCAGCACTGAGAACTTGATCCCCGATCGGCTGTAAGTGTCCACTAATCCGAAAGTAGGGGGGCAAACCAGCAGTCAGGTGCAAATCAGAGCCGCCCATTTCGATGAGTTGCTCCATCAGATCTTCAATCATCAATTCCATGCGGTTTGCTCCTTGATTACTTAAGAATTGGGGGTTGTTTGGAGTGGTCAGTTTGTCAAGTTTTAAGCAATGTCGTTGAACTTAAGTTTACCCGGCGATAGACGAACTGCTGTCACATGCGGGTAGATTGCTGGATGGCTAATCTTGGAACCGGGGCGTGGTGCAATAGGGGCAGTCTAACCATTCTTGCTGTAATTCGGCTCCACATCCCCGACAGGTGAGCGAGGTTTTGCGTTTTGCGCGTAGCTCGGCTTCTAGCCCAGTGTCAGTAAAGGTAACGCGCTCAATTTCGTCTAACGTTGTGTACCCTTCGCGCACCAGATTCAAACTATAGGAAAGGAGAGTTTGCATTCCTTCTTCGACAGCGACTTCTTTAAGTCGTTCAGTGGGTGCGCCCTCGTTGATCATGGTTTGCAGCCGTTCCGAAATTTTCATGACTTCATAAACACCCAATCGTCCTTTGTAGCCACCGCCGCTACACTTTTGACAAAGGGTGCCCTGCGATCGCGCTTCTTGAATTTCGTGAGGTTGTAACGTATTTGCCCGAAAAAGTGTCAGTTGAGTCTCGCTAGAACTGCTCAAGCCAAAGCGTGAAAGTTCGGCCGAACTGGGGGTGTAAGGCAGACGACATTCATCACAGACTCGCCGTACTAGCCGTTGAGCAACCACACCCAGCAGCGCACCCGACACCATAAAAGGTTCTACGCCCATTTCATCAAGACGAGCGATCGCTCCCGCCGCATCGTTGGTGTGCAGGGTTGTAAGAACTAAGTGACCTGTCAGAGCGGCCTCGATCGCCGTTTTAGCGGTTTCTCGGTCACGAGTTTCACCCACTAGAATTACGTCTGGGTCTTGACGCAGAAAGGCTCTTAGAATCACGGCAAAGTCCATGCCTTTTTCCCGAAGAACCTGTACCTGGGTTAAGCCGGGGAGAGAGTACTCAATGGGGTCTTCAACGGTGCTGATGTTGACACCGGGAGCGTTGCGCTCGGCGAGGGCAGAGTAGAGCGTGGTGGTTTTCCCTGACCCTGTTGGCCCGGTGACGAGGAGCAGACCAAACGGACGGCTAACCATTTCCTGCACGGTTTCGAGAGAAGTGCGATCGGTGATCAGCTTGTCGAGTCCCAACTGAGTAGCTGAGTTGTCGAGAATCCGCAGTACAACTTTTTCACCGTAGCGGCTGGGCAGCGTGCTCACCCGAAAGTCAATTTTACGACCGTCATAAATGCGTCGAATCCGACCATCCTGGGGAACGCGCCGTTCAGCAATGTCTAGCAGCGCAATGATTTTAAAGCGGGCGGTGACGGCGGGAATGATCTTTTTGGGCAGCGGATCAAAGGCCAACTGCAACACACCATCTTTGCGGAAGCGAATTCGCAGCGTTTCTTCTTGCGGCTCAATGTGAATGTCAGAAACTCCTAACTGAAGCCCTTTGATCAAAATTTTGTTGACAAGGGCGATGATCGGGGCTGCCTCGGCATCAGCGGCATCCAGATCCATATCAGCAGCGTCCTGCTCGTCGCTTTCTGCAAGCGATTCTAAGCCTTCGAGGTCAGATTTTACGTCTACTTTCGCTTGGTCTTCTAGCTGTCTCTGAAGCTCAACCTGCTCGTCGAGGTATTTGGAGATCAGCCGATTGTAGTCTTCCAGGGTGATGACCAGCCGCTGAAGACTGAAACCTTTGTTGCGTAAAATGCGATTGAGATCGTCCTGGGCATCTAGATTATCAGGATCAACCATTGCCACCAAAACGAAGGGCGGCTGTTTGTCACTTTGCGACAGAGGAACGAGGCGATAGCGACGGCAAAGCTCGATCGGGATCAGCGTATCGATCAGTTGACTAACCTGATTGGTGGCGACCTGCGTGATTTCGGGGTCGAGCGACTCTACTCCATAGAGAATCTTTAACTCAAATAGCTGCTGCTTCTTGTACTGCCGCAACAGATCTGGAGGAAGCGCCTGCCCAGTAATATCGACTAAAACCTGGGTGAGCGGTCTGCCAGACTTTCGACATTCGGTGAGTGCCTGCTTAAGTTGCTCATTGTTAGCATAGCCAGCCTGAACCAGCTTATTTTCAAATGGGGAAAGGTTACTTTGGACAACAAGCGCACGCCGTTGAGATGAGGAGTTAGTCATAGCTGATGAACGAAGATCTCCTTATAGAGTATTCCCACAAAACTTTAAAAAGACGCGCTAACTGCCGTACAAGGTTTACAGAAACTTCATCGATCGCCGTAAAAATGCTGCTTAATCTGAAGGAGAACTCGCAGTCTAGCCAAGCGATGATCGAGTTAAGTACAGATAATACCCTGTGTCAATCACTCTCGTCGGAGTTTTTCAAGACGCAACTCTCTTTTTTCTGTCCTTTGGAGTATTCGCTTAAGTAACGCAAACAAGTAATGCAAAACTCCAGCCCATTCACGCCGTAGCGCTTACGAAAACCAGACGAGCAAAAACGGCCCCTGCCGATTGCCTTTAAAGTTTGGTCTTAAGAATAAAATTCTATGATGGAGGAACACAAATCCAAAGGGATTATGGAGTTTGTAGAGGCAGTCTTTGAGGAATTGGGAAGCCTGCACTGTAGAGTGAGTCAGTTTGTGGTAATTCACGTAGGATGAAAATGTGAGCCATAGGCCAACGACTTTTACAGGGGAATAGCGCACGATGATCGAAGAAGAAAAGCAGCTAGAAGACACTCAAACTGTTGGACAGTCTTCAGATAATTTAGACAATGGCGAAGCCCCCCAAGGCGCTCAAACCGAGTCTGAACTGGACACTGAGCCATTGACCACGGAAGCAGTCCTCGAAACGGATGATACTGATTATCAATCCGCCTTTATGGATCTGCGATCAACTTTTGCCGCCAAAGAGCGCGAAGCCGAAGCCCTCAAAGCGCAGCTAGAAGACCGCAGCAGCCAATATATGCGAATTGCGGCCGATTTTGAAAATTTTCGTAGACGCACTCAAAAAGAGAAAGAAGACCTTGAACTCAAAGTCAAGATCGACACGATCAACGAACTGCTGCCCGTCGTCGATAATTTTGAACGGGCCCGATCGCACATCAAACCCCAAAACGACGGGGAAATGAACATTCACAAGAGCTACCAGAGTGTCTACAAACAGTTGGTCGATTGTCTCAAACGGGTTGGCGTAGCCCCTATGCGATCGGAGGGCAAAGAGTTTGACCCCAACCTACATGAAGCAGTCATGAGGCAGCCCACCAGCGAGCACCCAGAAGGCACTGTCATCGAAGAATTAGTGCGCGGCTACATGATGGGCGATCGGGTGCTGCGTCATGCAATGGTAAAAGTGGCAGCCCCTCCCGAAGATGGTGGAAGTGTAGAAACAGCGGCTGAATAAGTGAATTTGGTTAAAGTTCTTGACTCAGGGCGCGATCGTTAAGTTGCTCTGACTGAAAGCCCATGCTACTCTCGAAACCAACTGCTCAAAGGATGGCAGTTTGCATAGTTTGGACTGACTGATGTTGGCTGACTGACAAATCGTTTGCCAAATGAACCGAACTGCCCTCGCCATAGCCCTCTGTCACTGGAGGAGGGGACAAAACTTGGCTGACTCCCATTGACCCTAGAGACAGGAGTTGGCGTGAGAGCTGATAGTTTTGTCAGTCAATCAGGACTCAAATGTTAAGAAAAGCCTGAGTTGGGGAATAATTCGGAGTAGGTTAGCCAACTTTGTAAATTGTTTGCAATTTTACGGAGAGATTGCTGACTTGATTGCATAAATCTACATAGACTCAGTTCTACGTTGCACTTCATACACCTTCATCACCGCGAGCTATGGGAAAAGTCATCGGTATCGACTTGGGCACGACCAACAGTTGCGTAGCTGTTTTGGAAGGTGGTCAACCCGTCGTCATTCTCAATTCTGAAGGCGGACGGACGACCCCCAGCATCGTTGGCTTTGGTAAGGCGGGCGATCGCCTCGTCGGTCAGTTAGCCAAGCGTCAAGCCGTCACGAATGCCGAAAACACGATCTTCAGCATCAAGCGTTTCATCGGGCGGCGCTGGGATGACACTCAGATCGAGCGGACGCGTGTTCCCTACGTCTGTGTCAAAGGCAAAGACGATACTGTTGATGTGCAAATTCGCGGTCGCAACTATACGCCGCAGGAAATTTCGTCAATGATCTTGCAAAAGCTCAAGCAGGATGCTGAGAATCATCTGGGCGAAGAAGTTACGCAAGCGGTGATTACGGTTCCAGCCTACTTTAGCGACGCGCAACGGCAAGCCACCAAGGATGCGGGGACGATCGCGGGTTTAGAAGTCCTTCGGATTATTAATGAGCCAACAGCGGCTGCCTTAGCCTATGGGTTAGATAAGCAAGACCAGGATCAGTGTGTCCTCGTTTTTGACTTGGGCGGCGGCACCTTCGACGTTTCGATTCTCCAGTTGGGTGATGGCGTGTTTGAAGTCAAAGCCACGTCTGGAAACAATCATTTGGGCGGCGACGACTTTGATGACTGCATCGTGCAGTGGATGATGGAGGAATTTAAAAAGCAAGAAACGATTGATCTCTCTGAAGACAAAATGGCCCTGCAACGTCTCCGAGAAGCCGCAGAAAAAGCCAAAATTGAGCTTTCTGGAACCCTGAGCACCTCCATTAACCTGCCCTTCATCACCGCCGATGCCACTGGCCCCAAACATTTAGAAATGGAGCTAACGCGCTCTAAGTTTGAAGAACTGGCCGCCAGTCTGGTAGAGAGCACGATCGAGCCAATGAAATTTGCGCTCAAAGACGCTGAACTGACAACCGATGACATCGATCGCATCATTCTCGTGGGCGGTTCGACTCGTGTCCCGGCGGTGCAAGAGGCTCTTCGCAAATTCTTTAATGGTAAAGCGCCTGATCGCTCGATCAATCCTGATGAAGCCGTCGCTCTGGGTGCAGCTATTCAAGCAGGGGTGCTGGGCGGAGAAGTCAAAGACCTGCTGCTATTAGATGTGGCTCCGCTCTCATTGGGAATCGAGACCCTGGGTGAAGTTTCTACCAAAGTCATTGAGCGCAACACAACGATTCCCACCAGCAAAACTCAAGTTTTCTCGACGGCAACGGATGGGCAAACCTCGGTCGAAATTCACGTCCTGCAAGGTGAGCGGGCGATGGCGAAAGACAACAAGAGTCTGGGAAAATTTCAGCTAACGGGCATTCCTCCCGCCCCTAGAGGCGTTCCTCAAATCGAAGTGGCGTTTGATATCGATGCCAACGGCATTCTCAAAGTGTCAGCGCGAGATAAAGGAACCGGACGCGAACAAAGCATCGAAATTTCCAATACAGGCGGCTTGAGCGGTAGCGAAATTGAGCGGATGAAGCAAGAAGCCGAACTCTTTGCTGATGAAGACAGCGTTCGTAAGCGGCGTGTGGAACTGCGAAACCGAGCAGACAATCTATTTTCAACCTACGAAACGACGATGCGCGAAAATCTCGATCGTATCAGCGAAACGCTCAAAGTTCAGGCAAACGAGAAAGTCGCCGAACTCAAAACCGCCATTTCTGATCCCAAAATCAGCGTCAGTGATCTAGAACAACGGATTGACGCACTACAGCAGGTTCTCTTTGCGATCGGAGCCGATGTCTACCGGGATACCAGTCATGATAATGACGATGACGACAATAATGATGTGAATGGCGGCACTTCCAGAAACCCCTCTAGCCCAGATCCTGACTTTGACTTTGACAACGATGCCACAGTAACAGCAAATTTTGATGATGCCACGATGACGGCAGATTATGAGGCAGTTGACTAAATAACCCTGTAGGGTAATGGATGTGGAAGATTTTGGCGAGTGGCTGCCTTCCACAACCCCATCCGTATTTCCATCGATTCTTGAGATAAATGCTAGATTTAGGTCTGAAGCATCCGTGATTACCTCACAAAAACGTTTGATCCCCTAGCCCCTCTACCCTGACGCAGCGTTCTATGGCTCGTGATTATTATGAAATTCTTGGTGTCTCTCGTGAAGCGGACAAGGAAGATATTAAGCAAGCCTACCGCCGTTTAGCTCGCAAGTACCATCCCGATGTCAACAAAGAAGCGGGAGCCGAGGAACGGTTTAAAGAGATCAATCACGCTTACGAGGTACTGTCTGAGCCAGAAATGCGGGCCCGGTACGATCGCTTTGGTGAAGCGGGGGTCAGTTCGGCTGCGGGTGCGGCTGGCTACCAGGACTTTGGTGACATGGGAGGTTTTGCCGATATCTTTGAGAGCTTCTTCAGCGGTTTTGCGGGGGGCGCTCCGGGAGGTGCTCAAGCGGGCACTCGCAGAAGAGGCGGGCCGGTTCGAGGTGACGATCTTCGACTCGACCTCAAATTAGATTTCCGCGAAGCTGTTTTCGGCGGAGAAAAAGAAATTCGCATCAGCCACTTGGAGAGCTGCACAAACTGTAGTGGTTCTGGTGCAAAACCCGGCACTCGCGCTCGAACTTGCCCGACTTGTTCTGGCGCAGGTCAAGTGCGTCGAGCTACTCGTACCCCGTTTGGGAGCTTTACTCAAGTTTCGGTTTGTCCGACCTGTAATGGGACGGGTCAGGTGATCGAGGAGAAGTGTGAGGTTTGTGGGGGCGATGGTCAACGGCAAGAAACGAAGAAGCTGAAGATCACAATTCCCGCAGGTGTGGACAATGGCACTCGACTGCGGGTTTCGGGTGAAGGAGACGCAGGGCAGAAGAATGGGCCGCCCGGCGATCTGTATGTTTACCTGTTCATCAATGAAGATGCTGAGTTTCAGCGAGAAGGCATCAATATTCTCTCTGAGATCAAGATTAGCTATTTGCAGGCAATCTTAGGCTGTCGCATTGAGGTGAACACGGTGGACGGCAGCGAAGAATTGATTATTCCAGCCGGGACACAGCCAAACACCGTTCTGACGTTAGAGAATCGAGGGGTGCCCAAACTGGGGAATCCGGTCAGTCGAGGCGACCATTTGATCACTATTTTGATTGAAATTCCGACTCGCGTCAGTGCTGAGGAGCGGGAACATCTGGAAAAACTGGCTAAACTGCGAGGCGATCGCATCGGTAAGAGCGGCATTGAAGGATTCTTCGGCAAGGTTTTTGGCGGATGAGTCAACTCAATTCTGATATGCAGATGGATTTGCGCGGCACGCCCTGCCCGATTAATTTCGTTCGTACTAAGCTGCGGTTAGAACAGATGCAGCCTGGTTCGCTATTAGAAGTCTGGCTTGACCCCGGAGAGCCGATCGAACAGGTTCCCGACAGTTTGACGATGGAAGGCTACCGCATTGAGGCGATCGAAGACCGATCGGGATTTTTTGCGGTTAAGGTGCGTCGGTGATTCGCCCTCTCAACGTTATGAGTTCTGAGTCGGAAAAAGTTCTAGATGCGCCGTCAGATTCCCTTACGGGGACAGTGGTGGCTGTTCAAGCAAACTACTACTCCGTGCGGTTGGATTCTGAGACTGAAGAACCGCCTGTTTTGCTTTGTACGCGGCGATCGCTGCTCAAAAAAATCGGTCAGCGCGTCATGGTGGGCGATCGTGTTTTGGTAGAGGAACCTGACTGGACACAAAAGCGCGGCGTAGTTTCCCAGGTTTTGCCTCGTCGATCGCAACTAGATAGACCGCCGATCGCCAATGCAGACCAAATTCTGCTGGTGTTTGCGATGGCGGAACCGACGATCGAGCCTTATCAACTGAGCCGTTTTTTGGTCAAAGCTGAATCGATCGAGATAGAAGTTTGTCTGTGCTTGAGTAAAAGCGATTTAGCGAGTGTTGAAGAAAAAGACCACTGGTGGAAACGCTTGTCTGAATGGGGATATGAGCCACTGTTTATTAGTGTGAAACAGGCGATCGGGCTAACCGAAATTCAGCACCGTCTCAATCAGAAAATTACCATTGTGTCGGGCCCTTCTGGTGTGGGTAAATCGAGTTTGATCAATCAACTCATTCCTACGCTAGATATCCGAGTGGGAGCGGTATCGGGCAAGCTGGCAAAAGGTCGGCACACGACGCGCCATGTGGAATTGTTTGAGCTACCGCTGGGCGGATTGTTGGCGGATACTCCAGGATTTAATCAGCCTGATGTCGATTATGCTCCTGAAGAACTGGCGAATTATTTCCCTGAGATTCGAGAGCGGCTGGCGATCGCACGTTGTCAGTTTAATGATTGCTCTCATCGAGATGAGCCGGGGTGTGTCGTGCGCGGGGATTGGGAGCGATATGAACATTATTTGAACTTTTTGGGGGAAGCGATCGACTATCAAACCCAACTCAATCAGCAGGCTGACCCCGATGCAGTAATGAAGCTGAAATCAAAAGGTAAGGGCGAGGCAAAGTACGAACCGAGGCTAGACACCAAGAAGTATCGCCAAGAATCTCGCCGGACTCGTCAACAGTCGCTTCAGTCGCTGAAGAATGACATTGATCGCTTGATGAAGACTGACGCAGACGAAGAATAAATTTGCCTTCCACAGGTCTTGCGGATTTACAGTGTTTGGGCAGTGTTTCTACAGAACGCCAACTAAGTAGACGCAATATTTCAACGTTGAAGAAGCAAGGATGATTTTGTGAAGTTTGAGTCGAAGTTTGAGTCAGCCCCAGTTTTAACGTGAATTCGATAGAGTTTTTTCGCTTCGGTATTTAACGCTTCTGCCCCC
>NZ_JBJPHT010000005.1:201574-230272 GCF_052939475.1 Phormidesmis sp. 146-20 | reverse complement strand
AAGTTGCGCTTCCGGCTTGACATTCAAGATAATCGCTAAATCCCCCATGCTGGGGTAGGGTTGATTTATTCTAGCCAGAGGGAAGGCCGACCATCGGCAACAACTGCTCTAAGCGATTGCTGTATAGATCAATTGCCTCCGTGATTGAGGCATGTCCCGCCTGACGAAATAAAGTAATCGCCAGGTTGCGAATCACCGCCATCACCGTGGCTGCATTTCGCTTTGCAATGGAGCTACTATCCTCACCCAACACCACATCTTTGCCCCAGTGCAGGGGATTTTCAATGCCCCAGTGCGCTCGAATCCGAGCTTGCAGCGCGTCCGCCTTTTGCGTCCAACTGGTGATGTAGTAGCGGCACTGCTCGTAGGGCTTTCCCTGACGATGCCCCGACCGCCTCACCTCCACGCCCTGTTGCGCCCCCGTCCAGACGGCTCGAACCTCCTCTGGTAAGGCAAAGATCGACGCAACGCGAGTCGTTTGGCGACTGCGGGTCTGTTCGCTGTGAAGATGAACACTGAACACCGCGTCGCTTTGAGCCGCCTGCTGTAGGTGGTGATAAAGGGTCTTCTGATTCGCTTTGACACAAATCACATAGTCATTGCCTTGGGCTTGCAGCAGCGAGACGGTTTTTTTTGAGCGTGCAACGCATCCAGACTCACCGTCACCCCGCTTAACTGCAAGCGTTCTAGCAACGCATAGACCGCCTTGGTCTCGCTTTGGTGCGGATTGTCAAAGGCGGCTTGCCCCACCACTAGACCTTACTCCAACTGAAACACCGAGACCCCGTTGACAAAGTTTTGCTCGGCGCTGTAGCAGTCGGTGACGGGGTTTTTCAAGCCTTTGCCGTCTACGGCACAATGGTCGCCCGCTTGCACTAACCCCGCCTGCCGCGCCCAGTGGCTGAAGGCAACGGCGACGGCGTTAAAGTCAATCTCCAGCAATAAGCGGCGAATCGTTGAGTAACTCGGCAGTTTTGCTCGGCGCAACCCCAACTGCTGGGCGAGATGCGCTTGGTGGCGCAGCATGAACCGGGATAATCCCCGGTAGCCCCGATAGCCACTCATCGTGCCGAGAATGATTATCAGCAGAAACACCCACAAGGGGTAGCGCTGTCCTGACCCTCGGCGAGGGTCAGGAATGCTTTGTAGGGCGTCAATCAAGGTCATGAGTCTGAAGTGAGGTAGGTGTGAAGGGTCGCTTCTCTTAGCCTACATTTCCTCTCTATAGAATAAATCAACCCTACCCATTCTGGGGGACTTTGAGAAAGAAATCCTGTCCGAAAGTCCCCCAGAATTGGGGGGTTGGGGGCTTACAGGTGTAGGTTTGTGGTTAAGCAATCAAGAAGAGGTGAGGGTGAGCGTTAAGGTGGGCTGCGGGATGAGTGGGGGCATCTCAATGGGAAGATGATGATACAAAATCAGCGGCAGCGAAAGTAAGCCCACCGCAAAGCAAGAGAGACGACGCAATTGTGGATGGCGAGGCGGTGGGCGATTGGGTCGAGGATTGCGACCGTTGGGTAAGGCTTGTTGTTGCAGTTCTACTTTGGTTCCGAGTGTGAGCATCCATAGGGTGGCGACCGACATGGCTAACCCCATCCGCTCTGCGCGTTTTGGGTCGGTGATGCGTGAGGACTGCCCATGCCAGCCATCACTTTTGAAATCGCGATAGCCATCTTCAATCCACAGGCGGTAGCTGTACCACAAGCCCTCGGCTTGGTCAGTCGGCAGGTCAGTGACCACGAACCACGGGTCAGTATCGCCTTCGTCCCAGCGTGCGACCAGGGGACAATCGAGCGGATTGGTGCGAAAGCACCGCACTGCACCGCTCCAAGCTTGACCGAGCCGAATCCAGTCTTTGAGCAATTGCCAGTCGCCATTGGGGAGAACTTGGATTGTCTGATTCGGGTGTTGATTGATCCGCAAGAACGGATGCCACCCGACTGCCCTGGTCGCGGCAAACAGCCAGTCGGCATACAAGCCTCGGTCAGCACAAACCACCACCCGCCAGTCCGGTGGAACCCCGCCAGCCAGTTGAGCGAACAACGGCTCCCAGTAGGGTTGCCAGCGATCCAGTTGATTCCCAGGCACAATTTGTCAATGCGATCCCAAAACTCCACACCCTTAATCCCGTCACTTGCGATAGGCTGAGGTTGCCAAATCATTCGCTGACAATCCGGTTCCAAGCTTTGAGCGAAGGGTCTTGTAGCATCTCTACTGCCTCCATACTGCTCTTCTTCTCATTATCGAATCGTTGGGGTCACTGCTCGCACCTTCACCACAAACCTACATCTGTAGGGGTTGGGGGGCAGAAGCGCTGAAGAACGAAGCGGAAAACCTCTTATCGAATTCACGTTATTTTAGGACTGCTTGCGTAGCATAAATCCCCCCGTAGCTGCCCAAATCAAGCACAGAACGAGGGGATTCTAAACTAGCCCTTCAGAAACTCAAGCAACGCCTGAGCATTCAAAAGTTTTGATTGCCCTCAGAAAAATCCTGCCCGATCGCAAGCTGCTTTTTACTTCTCTTAAGCTGTTTCCAAAGGGATTTAATTTCTCGGTAAGACTCTTCGGGTGTTAGCTTGCCCCCCGTCTCCAAACAGCAGACATAACTCACCTTCTGCGAAAACTCCTGCAAGTTTGCGTTAAAAACCAGGTTTTCAGGCTTCACCTCGCCCCGATAACGGCTGAGAGGGTACAAAAAGTTGTGTTGATCTGCCATTGTTTTTTCCTTATCTACGATTGGTCAATCAGAGTTTCCTCGGTGCTATTTTTCCCCAATGTGAGCAGAGCGTAGTATCAAATCGCCAACTTTAGCCAGCGATGATGCCCCGTGGGAAGTTTTCCAAAACGCAAGACTAAAACTGCGCTTTTACCCAAAGTTAACCTAATATTAACCTACTTCGTCAGAAACAATATCCATCCAAAGAAGTAAAAGAGCTGCTCAGGTTGCTCAAGGATTGAATCTATTTCTCCAAGGTGCTTTCTCGCTAACGATCGCCTGCACTACTTTGGCAATTCTCGAAACGCCGCCTGAGCCTCTCGCCGCAACCCTTCCGCAATCTTGAATAGCTCCAACCCTGTGTTGAGATGGTGATCATCGTAGTTGAGGCTAAAGTACTCTAGCTCTTCAATCCCGTCTGCCACCTGATTGAGACAATAGTAAAGATTGGCAGCCACACCCGCGACCGTCGGCGGATTGGGAAACGATCGAAACACCGTTTGCGCCTTACCCAACATCTGCCGACAGTCTTCGGTATACGCCTGAAACGCCTCCATCAACTCATCATCAAATGGGTCAGCCGATAGCTGCTTAATTTGCGCCCTCAAAGGACGAATAATTTGACCAAGTTGACGATTGACGGGCGTGTAGACCTTGTTTAGCCAAACCTTAAGGTGTTGATCAGAATCCGGTTCTGTTTGGCGTTTGCGTCGATAATGCGCTTGAGCGGCCGCATCGCGCTGTTGACGGTCTTCTACACTTTCTGCGCTGTAGCCTGCTGACCCCAATCGAGAATAGTAAGAGAGGTGGCGATCGTAAGAGTTGCGACTCTGGGGATCTCCCAATACTTCGTAAGCCGCGTTGATCTGGGTAATTTTGTCGTGATTTGCCGTTTGTGAGTTGCTGTCAGGGTGAAACAACTTAGCCAAACGCCGATAAGCTTGTTTGATCTCCGCTTGAGTGGCGTTTGGCTCAACGTCTAAGATTTGATAGTGACTGATTTGATAGTGATTCGAGTGTGCCATTCCCCCATTTTAAAGGGAGGAGGGAAGAGGGAGGAGGGAGGAAATTGAGAAGTTAAAATTTAATGATTTCCTCAATTTAGCCCACTGTAGAGAGGGTGAGTTCGGGGTCTTGAAAGAGGGCAGTGCTGAGATACCGTTCGCCAAAACTGGGTTGGATCATCACGATCAGCTTGCCTGCATTTTCGGGACGCTTGCCGATGTCGATCGCCGCCTTCAAAGCCGCCCCACTCGAAATTCCTGACAATAAGCCTTCTTCACGAGCCATGCGCCGACTAAACGTGATCGCTTGATCATCCGAAACGGTAATTACTTCATCGATCAAATTCACATTCAACACAGGCGGAATAAACCCCGCGCCGATGCCTTGAATCTTATGAGGGCCAGGGCGACCTCCCGAAATTACAGGACTGTTCGTGGGTTCAACAGCGATCGCCTTGAATGAAGGTTTGCGCTGTTTGAGAACCTCTGCCACACCTGTGATCGTTCCACCCGTCCCGACTCCCGCCACTACAAAATCAACTTGTCCATCGGTGTCCTGCCAGATTTCTTCGGCGGTCGTTTCTCGGTGAACTTTGGGGTTTGCCGGATTGCGAAACTGTTGCAGCATATAAGCATGAGGCGTAGTATCGACAATCTGCTGCGCCCGTTGAATACAGCCTCCCATCCCCTCAATTCCGGGGGTCAGCTCTAACTCGGCACCATAGGCCCGCAGCATGGCTCGACGCTCAGAACTCATCGTTTCGGGCATCGTCAAAATTAGACGGTAGCCCTTCGCAGCAGCAGCCATCGCCAGCGCAATCCCCGTATTTCCAGAAGTCGGCTCCACCAAAACAGTTTTCCCAGGCGTGATCAACCCCTCATCTTCAGCAGCGGTGATCATGCTAATGCCAATCCGATCCTTGACCGAGGCAGACGGATTCATCCCTTCCAGCTTGACGAGAATTTGAGCCACACAGCCCTCGGCTTGCGGAATCCGATTTAGCTGCACCAGCGGAGTCGAACCAATCAGTTGGGTGACATTTTGAGCAATACGCATAGGAGGTTTTGGGTGGGGAGCTAATTTCTTTAGGTGCTTTTTAGATGTAGTACATAAAATCGAGCTGCCGTCTGGAGTCACGGCGATCGCACAAATCTTTGAGCGTATATTTTTGCAAAATAGTGTTAGCAGCTTGATGAGCTTCTTGCCAAATCTCAAAAATTACAGCACCTTCGAGGGTTTTTGTCTGCTTGGCATCACTATCTTTTTCGGCAGGCTTACCCTCCAAACCATCCAGGCAAGCGACGACATCCAGCAGCGTAATCTTCCAGGGTTCTCTTGCCAGAGTATACCCCCCTTTTGCGCCGCGCTGCGATCGTACCAGTCCACCTCGTCTGAGGGTAGCCAGAAGTTGTTCGAGGTAGCGATCGGGAATGTTTTGTTGAGCAGAAATTTGCCGAATCTGCAACGGCTCACCACTGTCGTAGTGAACGGCCAGTTCGATCAGCGCCAAGATTGCGTACTCGCTTTTACACGAAAGTTCCACAGGTCAAATCCACGGTAAGAGGAAGATGGGCAAGTGATCCCCACGTTTCTAGTATACCCCGGTTTATCGCTGGGGTTTAGTTAGTTTGACGAAAAGCCCAAAAAAGGCCCCGTGTAACACGAGGCCTTTATCGAAAATTTATCAAAACGGTCTAGAACGTGAAGGTTGTCCGCACGGTGCCCACATAGGTCGTGTCGTTGGCGTTGTTGTGTTCTGGGTTAAAGATCACCAAAAGACCCGGTGTGATTGAGATGTTGTCGTTTAGCTGATAGCGGTATAGCCCTTCTAGGTGGAAGGAAGTCCCGCGATCGAGGCGACGGTTGCCCGTTAGCGGATCGTTGTAATCGGTGCTGGTCAGCTTAGGCGGCATCCCAAAGATAATCCCTGCCAGGTTGCCTTTTTTGCCCAGATCTGGGAACGCCAGCGCGACGGCCCAGTTCCAAAGTGAAGCGTTGTCGCCTTCAGCAGCTACCTGTCTCGCGGCCGCACCTGCACCCAACACGAGATTCTCTTCAGCCCGTGCCTCTGTGTAGCCAACCCAGCCAGCCAGCGCGATTCCGGGGGTGAGACGAATATTGCCTTGAACCCCGAAGTGGTTGCCAGTAGTAGGCGTTGCTGCAAAAGGACGATCGCCAAAGTCACTGCCGATCACACCAGCCAGCGGATTGTTGTTGGTGTCGCGGTTATAAGAGCGAACGTAAGTAAAGCCCAAGCCGATGTCTCTGGTCGGTTGGAAAGCAACCTGCGCCAGGAAAGCGTTGGAGCCGTTGAACAGACCGTTTTTATCAGTCGGATCGTTTGCGCCTCTGGCAGAAAAGCCTGCTGACACAGTGAACTGCTCACTTGGCTTAAAGTTGATGGTGGCACCCGCGCCCCCTGCACCTTGACGGTAGATAGGGTTAAAGCGACCAAAGCGCGAAATCGATCCTTGACCGCTACTCGCCAATAGCGGATTGAAGGTGGGAACGTTGTCGTAAAACTCAAGTCCAACTGCATCAACTTGGATGGTAGATCTGCCTAGCGGAAAGCGATAAAACGCTTTATCAATCTCTGCCTCATTGTCATCGTTACCGTCAAAGCTAGAGCGGGTCATATTGGTTCCCGTTACAGCGCGGCCAAAGGGAACAACGTTCCGGGCTTGGATGCGGGTCAACAGCAAGTCTTTGCCAGTAAAGCTGGTGTTTAAGGAAAGACGGACGCGATTGCTAAAGGTTGTGTTTTCTCGCACATTAGCGCCAGCCCCAAGGAGTCCAACTTCGGCAGCCCGCGTGGACAAGCCGCGATCGATTCTGCGTGAAGCATCTGAGTTGATCGCTGTCTCGTCACCGAGAGCGCCTGAAACCGCGAAAATGGCTTCTCCTCTCAGTTTGGTGGTGGTTGAGAACTGTTGTTTTTCTAAGGTGGTGGCGCGAGCTTCTAGAGAGTCGACGCGACCGCGCAGGGTGGCCAATTCAGCGGCGAATTCTTCTTGAAGTTTTTGCAGAGTCGCCAGGTCTTCTTTTTTGACCAGATCTGCGGTAGATGCGGCGATTAGCTCGTTGACGCGATCGAGACAAGCATTCACCCCAGCCGCAAACTCAAAACGAGTCATTGCCCGGTTACCACGGTAGGTTTTGTCGGGATAGCCTGCGATACAGCCGTAGCGCTCAACGAGAGATTGCAGTGCCTGGAAAGCCCAATCGGTGGGGCGCACGTCAGAAAGTTGAGAAACTGAGGTCACTTGACCCGCTTCAACGTTACCATTGCCTTCGCTGCTGTAGGTTTTTACCTGGTCGAGAGAGGCCGCATCAGATTTAGACGTATCTGATTTGGTCGCATCGGAAAATTGAACGGGGACGGATGCGCTCAGGGGGGCAGCTTCTGGCTTAGGTGCGTCAGTTGCAGTTGCAGCACCTATGGTGATCAGCCCAGCGGAGACGGTCAGCGTAGCACTCAAAAGAGCCGGGGTCGCAAGCAGCGATTTCCACAAATTGTTAGACATAATTCACTTCCGTATTCACACCATTGAGATCGAGTCGCCTACAAACACCTGATGACACAAGAGGCAGTTGAGGAGGTTCTTAGTTTTCTTCCGGGTAGGGAGAAGTTACATGAACAGCCACAGTATAGCTCAGTACAATTCGCAATCCTTGAATGATCAAAATTTCTAATCGCTCTTTTACCTGCCCTGTGTGGGGATTGTAGCTCTCATGAGGATTTGTTATCAGAAGCTTTATTCATCAAATCTTTATAGATTAGGAAAGTTGATAAATAGAAAACAAGCGATTTTGAGAAATCTGACCCGCGATCGCCCTCATTTGCTTCTAGATCTTTAGCCGACGATAGAGGTCGCGAGGCTTGAGATGAGTACGATCGCTAGAGAGTTGTCATTTAAAAACAGGAAACGATGAAATTTGTGACCGATCCACCGATCGCACTGAAGATTCAAAAAATGAAGGAGCGGGTGCGGTGGCAATCTTCGCCCATTCTCGATCGTGGGATTGATCAAACTCGGCTGGTATTGGCGGATCAGACAGATGATCCTGAGTTTTCGTTTTTAGTGATTGGCGACAGCGGCTCTGGGCAACATCGGGGCTATAGTCCTCAGCGACGAATCGCAGAACAAATGCTGGCTCACCGCAAGGATTGCCGATTTCTTTTGCACACAGGCGATGTGATTTATTTGGTTGGCTCCAGCGAGTTTTATCTCAAAAATTTCATTCAGCCATACCGAGAGTTTCTAGTCGGCGGAGAGCAGTACAAGCAGATTGCTCACGATCGCATGGTGTTTAATTTTCCGTTTCTCCCAGTCCCCGGAAACCATGATTATTATGACCTGCCGTTGTTTTATGGGTTAGCCATTCAAGCGACGTATCCGATTCGCAGGCTGTTGCAATCAAAGCTAGATTTTGACATGGGTTGGCACGGTTCTTTTCAAGGGAAGGCGTATGCTCAGGCGTTTCTCGATGTGTTGAAACCTTTGGAAGCGCGCGGGTTGTTAGAGGAGCATCTCGATCGCCACTACACCGCTCAAACTGAGACAGGCCGCTGTTTGCGATATGAAACTGGCAAATTCACTCGATTGCCCAATCGCTATTACACCTTTCGTCAAGGCGGCGTTGATTTTTTTGCGTTAGATTCCAACACGTTTAATGAGCCTGCTCCGCTGCCAAAAACCGAGGAAGGACAGGAGTATCGCCGGACGCTAGAAAATCGCTACGCCGCTCTAGAGATAGAAATGCAGCAGTTGATGGAAGAGGCAGCCAAGCTCAATGAGAACCGTTCCGAAGAGAGCGATCGCCTGCATGACATTCGTACCAAGCTGGAGCAAACCGAAGAAATGCAGCGAGACATCAACAAACAACTGACGGTTGAGACGGTCGTTACCGACGTTGAGCAATTAGATTGGTTGTGCGATCGCTTGATTGAGTCGTGGCAAACTCCGGGCTTGCGGGGACGGGTGCTATTTTTTCATCATCCGCCCTATGTAACCGAGGCGACCAAGTGGCACCAGGCGCAGACGTTGGCGGTGAGGCGGGCGATTCGACAGGTGTTGGATCGGGTTGCAAAAGCGGTGGGATCGCAGGCAGACGGCCGCCCGATCGTCGATCTCGTTCTCAACGGACACGCTCACTGTCTGGAATATCTACGCACGGTTGACACGGGTCATGCGGATGCCAACACCAATTGGATCGTCTGTGGGGGCAGTGGCTACAGTCTCCGGCGGCAGCGCATCGAAGGCGACAATGTAACCGAAAGTCTGGACGGCTCCTGGGAAGAAAAACTAGTTGCCAAATCCCAGTTGTTTATCGGGCGAGAAGGTCGAGGGTCGCAAAAGCACCGTCCCTATTCATTTTTGAGAATTGATGTGCAGGCGGGAGAGCCAGTCAAGTTTGTCGTGCGTCCGTTTGTGTCAGAGCGGTTTATGGGCAAGTGGAGCGATCGAGCGTTGCCAGAGTTCACGATTTAGAGGCGAGATGACTTTAGAGGAAATGGCTCGGTTTCTCAATTGGTTTTTTGGCGTGCATCGGTATTCAGAAGAAGTGGGGGGCATCTATCGATCGTCCTCCCGTCCAGTTCATCGAGTTGGGTTGCTTTTGGAGCCGTTTCCAGAAATTTCAGCGTGGGTCAGTCACCAACAATTAGATGCGATCTTTCTGCATCGCCCCTGGAAGTTAGCGGATGATTTTCCAGTCGAGGTCGGCGTGATTTCTTACCATTTAGCGTTTGACGAACGGTTGACGATCGGATTCAATCCTCGATTGGCAGAAGCGCTGTGTCTCTCTGATTTAGAGGTTTTGGGCAAAAAAGAAGGACGATCGATCGGCATGATTGGCAACGCTCCCATTCAAGAATTCACACAATGCTGTCAACAGGTCAGCGAGATTTTTGCAGGCATTAAAAAGACTCTTCCTGCTCAAAAAACCTCTGTTTCCAGAATTGCCGTTGTGGGTGCGATGACCGATCCTCTAATTCGGGAAGCCTCAAAGCGAGGCGCAGCAGTCTACATCACAGGACAATTTCGACCTACGGCAGAGTCAGCGGTTGTAGAAACGGGACTGGGGATCATCGAAGTCGGCCATCAGCGCTGTGAACGGTGGGGATTGCGATCGCTAGCAGGCGTATTACAAGAACGCTGGAGCGAATTGACCGTAGTTATGAGAGGGGATTTTTAATTTCAAGGGCACCAGATTTGCAAAACTCGTCCCATAATTTTCTGATTGAGCCAGGGCGTGTTGAGCGATCGCGACTTGAGGCTTTGGCGATCGACGATCCACTCCTCTTGCGGATCAAATAATATAAGCTCGGCAGGTTGATCCGGCAAAATGGGGCTGATTTTTTGTCCGAGACAGTTGGCAGGACGATCGCTCAGACTGTGCCAAAGATTCAAGGCTGACCATTGGTGCGTTTCGACAAAAGCTTGCCAGAGTAGAGGAAGGGCAAATTCGAGTCCGATCGCGCCCGTCGGAGCTTCTGAGAAGGCAACGGTTTTTTCTTCGTAGGTAAAAGGGCTGTGGTCGATGGCGATCGCATCCAACGTTCCGTCTCGAACCGCTTGAATTAAAGCGACTCGGTCAGCAGGATTGCCCAACGGTGGGTCAAGCCGCAGATTGGGGTCATAAGTGCCCAAAGATTTTGTATCAAACAGCAAATGCATCCAGGAAGTGCTGGCGGTGATGGGCAGTCCGCGAGATTTGGCTTGACGAATCAAATCCACTCCACGAGCGGTCGAAATTCGCATCAAGTGAACGGGGGTTCCAATGTCTGCCACACATTCCAAAAGCGCAGCCAGAGGAGCCGTCTCCGCAATCGTAGGACTCCCCGGCAACCCAAACCGCATCGAATTCGCTCCTTCTCGCACCACGCCATTTCCGACTAAGGAACGATCGCAGGCATACAGCGCGATCGGTTGATTCAAAGGCTGAAGATATTCGAGTAGGCGGCGCAGCAGAGCAGAGTTAGCGATCGGCTTGCCGTCAGAGAATCCAGTCACCCCACAGGCGGCGAGTTCTGCGAGTTCGGTCATTTGTTGACCTTGGGTGTCGAGGGTGAGAGCAGCCCAGCAGGAGAGGAGGGAGGAGGGAGGAGGGAGGAGGGAGGAGTGGGTTTTGAGCCAGGTGACAGCGGCGGGGGTGTCGATCGCCGGGTTGGTGTCAGGCAAAATATTGAGACGGGTGAATCCTCCGGCAGCGGCAGCCTGAATCAAGGATTCCAAGCTTTCTCGTTCTTCAAAGCCTGGCTCTCCGCTGTGACTATAGAGGTCAATCAGTCCGGGCCCCAGTACCAACCCCTGAGAAGGCTGAATCTGCGTACCTGAAGGAAGGTCAGTTAAGTGGGGAGCGATCGCCCGAATCACTCCATTCTCCATCAACACATCCATCACCTGATCACTGTCAGCAACCGGATCGATCAGTCGGACTTGTTGGAGAAGCAGCATACCTAAAGCGCTCCTGCGGCCGTCTTGTCTAACACGCCCCCTAAATGAGTGGTGATGTTCATGGCTTGAAGCGTGGCAGGTGCGTCTACACCATATTGATAGTCGATGACGCTGACGGCTCCATTGCCTTGCTTAAAGTTCCAGAAGGACTCTGCCCCCAATCCCGCGACGTGACAGAGAATCGCCTTGTTGATCGCATCGTGAGCGACGACAAGAATCGTGCAGGGTTCAGGATGAGATTCTACGATCGCTCTCCACCCTGCGATCGCCCGCTCCCACACCTGCTGCAAATTTTCTCCTTCGGGCATCTGAACCGTTTCGGGATGCTGCTGCCACTGATGTAATAAGCCTGGATAAGAAGACTCAATTTCGGCTTCTAGCTTGCCTTCCCAGAGTCCGTGGCTGATTTCTCGCAGGTCGTCTCTCAGGTCTAGCGCTAGATCAGAATGATGTTTGAGAATAACTTCAGCCGTCTCTTTGGGGCGCAGCATCGAGCTACTGATCGCGAAATCGATCGGCACCGATTTGAGAAATTCTGCGGCCTGGTGAGCTTGCGATCGTCCATTCTCATTCAACGGCACGTCGATTTGTCCTTGAAAGCGGCCTTGTCGATTCCAGTCAGTTTCACCATGTCGCACCAACAGTAGACGCGGGCCCTGACGATGGGGACGAGACTTGGGCAGCGTTTCGCCAAGATGAGACGTAATATTCAGCGACTCGATTTGGACAGGCTGACCCAACTCACCCGAAAAGTTGAGAACGCTAATCCCACAGTTAGAGACTTGAATCTGCTGATAAGCTTCTGGAGGCAAGCCGATCGCCGTATTGATCAGCGATCGATTAATTCCACTGTGCGCCACGACTAAAATTGTCTGTCCAAGATGCGCGGGTAAAACAGCCTGCCAAAATTTCTGCGCTTGTGCATACACTGCCGGGACGGGAAAGAAATCTTCAACCTCTTGCCCTGACGGCACACTCATCTTCAGCAAATGGGGCTGACTGAGCCAATCGCGATACTCATCAGGAAACTTAGCCTCGACTTCAGAAAACAGCATTCCTTCCCAGAGCGGCAAACTAATTTCCTTGAGGTTGTCAGTTGTTTGCAGCGTTGGCGTGTCCTTTAAATTAGCCAAGATCAAGTCGGCGGTCTGTTTGGCTCGTTGCAGAGGGCTGCTATAAACCGCATCAAATGAGATTCCGCGCAACGCACTGGCCACCTGGACTGCCATGCTTTCTCCTTTTGCGGTCAGCAGCGACAAATCACAGTGACCTTGCACTCTGCGATCGACGTTGTAGCTACTTTCACCGTGACGAACCAGTATGACGCGAGTAGTCAAGCAGAATCCTCCTTAAGTGAGTAGAAAGTAGTGAGTAGAAAGTGAGGAGTGAGAAGTGAACTACAGAAGGACGAAAGAATGCCCAGCAGAAATAACCTAAACGTGACCCAAATCCTTATTTCAACCCCTCACGCCTTATCCCTCACGCCTCATCTCTTCTTGCCAGGAAGATTTTACCCTGTCCCGCGTTCCCCTTACCATTTCTGCTAAGTTTGTCCACAGGGGCACATGTCGCACTGATGAGGAAAGTTCATGACGGTGAAGCGGTTACTTTTGGGCGCGTTGACGGTATTGGCGATCGTACTCGTAGTCGGAGATCTGATCAGTAGCTGGAACCGGCCCCAGTTTAACAATCGGCTAGAACTCTATGAAACGGATCTGTTGCTTCAAGCGTCCCAATGGCGAGGTGAACCCGATGCCGAAACGGCCCGAAGGGCGCTGTCAGGCGTTGATCCCCTCAAAACGGCGCTAGAGCAATATCAGAAAGCTCGTGAAAGTGCCCAAAAAGCGGTGGATGTGACGAAAGTTCGGTTAGGACAGCCTGTTCCAGAATCTTCGATCGTTCAAACTCCCCCCGCAACTCAAAAACAGCTTGCTCGACAACAATCGTTTGTGGATGAGGTGGATCTGAGAATTGGACTGTTGCAAACTCAGCAAGAAAAAGTTAACCAGGCGCTCAAAACTTGGGAACCGATCGCCGATCGTTCTTCCACCGCTTCAATTCTCACTGGATTATGGAGTGACCCGCCGCGCTTAATTCCCAATGCCGAGGCTCAGATTCAAAAAAACCTCAACGGATGGTTTCGCTATCGCGCGTTGAATCAGCTCTATCAGTTACAGCAGCGATCGGACGCAATTCGTCAACTCGAAGTCACAGAACAGCAGATCGCCAAACAAGCCTTTTTTAAGTGGGCGATCGCCAATCTGATTCCGACGGCTTTGGGCTTTTCGGGGTTAGCGCTGCTAATTTTCTTGATTGGTCAGTGGTTAGTGCGCGGCAAGCAAGCGATTTTTTCGGGCACTAATCAGATCACCTGGACGACTCCCTGGGACGGCGAAATCGTCTGGCAAGTGCTGGTGGTTGGCTTTTTCTTTGTCGGGCAAATTCTCTTACCCCTGGGTATTCAAATCGTCCGGGATCAGCTAAAACTCAGCCCCGAAGCCTTTGGTGAACGAGGAAAAGCGGCTTATTTTTTGATTACCTATCTGCTTCTATCGTCCGGCGGCTTAACCGTTTTATACCTGTCGATCAAGCCTTTTTTGCCGCTTCCCGATGGCTGGTTTCGCGCCACTCTTAGAGGCAAATGGTTTTTGTGGGGATTTGGCGGCTATTTGGCGGCGTTTCCTTTAGTGATCATTGTTTCGTTATTAAATCAGCGAATCTGGCAGGGGCAGGGAGGCAGCAATCCGATTTTACCGATCGCCCTCGAAGGCAAGGACACGCTAGCGATCGCCACCTTTTTTATTACCGCAGCGATCGCCG
This sequence comes from Phormidesmis sp. 146-20, assembly GCF_052939475.1. NCBI lineage: Bacteria > Bacillati > Cyanobacteriota > Cyanophyceae > Leptolyngbyales > Leptolyngbyaceae > Phormidesmis > Phormidesmis sp. 146-20. Next base: position 216,269 of record NZ_JBJPHT010000005.1, on the reverse strand, counting down.
CTCCGATTTTTGAAGAAATCCTGTTTCGCGGATTTTTGTTGCCGTCTCTGACGCGCTATTTTTCGACCTGGCAAGCGATTTTATTGAGCAGTTTTTTGTTTGCGATCGTTCACCTCAGCTTGTCAGAAGTCCTGCCCCTAATGACGTTGGGCGTTGTCTTAGGATTTGTTTACACTCGCACCCAAAATATTCTCGCTTCAATGCTGCTGCACAGTCTGTGGAATAGCGGCACCTTGTTGAGTCTTTTCATCCTGGGAAGCGGGTCTTCATAGAAGTTTCACGGTCATTTCAAGTTATCTCAGTAGAATCTCTGCTTTCTGGTAGTTGCGTGATTGCCGTGGGTACACTGTGAAAAATTTAGTGTTTTTGAACAGTAATCAGTTTACTAAGGAATGGAGTGTGTTGCTGTGCAACAAGTGAATTCGGGTACTGCGTATGTTACTTGGTGTTTGTGTCTTTTTGGTGTTTGTGGCGGTCAACGGTTTTACACCGGAAACGCAGGGCTTGGGCTGATTTATCTATTCACGTTTGGTATTTTTGGCATAGGTCAAATTTTGGATCTTGTTCTCATTCCGGGCATGGTTGATACACGCAACGCTCATTTGAGAGGAATGGCTGGTGGGAACGCATCTGCTAACGTCAACCAATCCATTACATTGAATATTGGTGACATTCCTCAGCTAAAGCAGCTTCAATCAACTCAGTCTCCAGTTTCAGTGACTCCGATACAGAAATTGCTAAGAGCGGCAAAGGACAATGGTGGTCAGTTATCGCTCGCTCAGGCTGTCATGCACACCGAGTTGGAGCCTGAAGAGGTGAAGCAATTACTCCAAGAGGCCCAGAAGAACGGTTTCGCAGAAATTTCTAATGACCCCAAGTCTGGAGCAATTCGTTATCACTTCGACGTATGAAGTCTAAAGGCTGTTTGAGAAGGAGTTAAAAGTCTTTCGATTTGATGCTGACTCGCTTCAAAATCTTAGAACGGGTCTAAGCAATAGACCCGTTGCCATATAAGGTCAAAAAAGCTGTGAAACCCAATTCTGGCAGGCTTTTCATGCGATTTTCGAGGCTGGCGGCTACAGCTTGTATGGTGTAAGGCTTTCAGCGTTTTTCCTGTTAAAAAGCAACAAGTCTAATAAACGACAAGATTAAAAAAGATTTGGGCTTTTCGGACGATCGCACAAAACTTCATCTACGCTCAAGAAAGGAGTCATGTTGATGTTTACGCCGCGATCCGATGCAAACCACGCCCAAAACCGTTGACCACTCTTCAGAAACGATTACGCTCGATGTCAGTGGCATGATGTGTGCTGGCTGCGTCAAAACAGTCGAAACCCAGCTTAGTCAACAGCCAGGAGTTATTGCCGCAAGCGTCAATCTTGTCACCGAATTAGCCACCGTCGAATGTCGATCGGGAACCGATGCCAAACTGCTCGCCGACAAGCTAACCGAAGCTGGATTTCCGAGTCAGCCACATGGTTTGCACACCGAAGACTCCACATTTGTTGACCCCACAGAACGGCGACGCATCGAGGCAAGACAACAAACTCGACGACTGACGATCGCCCTCTGTCTGCTAATTTTCTCGACGATCGGACACCTCAATCAGCTACTTGGCATTGAGATTCCCCTTCTAACCAACATTTGGTTTCACTGTGGATTGGCAGCGCTTGCGCTATTGGTGCCGGGGCGATCGATGATCCTCGATGGTTGGCAAGGCCTGCGCCGCAACGCGCCCAACATGAATACGCTCGTCAGCCTGGGAACTATCACCGCCTTTACGGCCAGCCTAATTGCGCTCCTTTTTCCACAGCTTGGTTGGGAATGCTTTTTTGACGAACCTGTGATGCTGGTCGGCTTTATTCTCCTCGGTCGGACGCTAGAACAGCAAGCCAAAGGTCGCGCCGCTTCCGCAATCCAGGCCCTCTTAGCTCTCCAGCCCCAAACCGCCCGCCTCATAGAACGAGAAGCCCAACCTCCTCACGCCTCACCCCTGACTCCTCACGCTTTTACCGAAATCGCCGTTGATCGCGTTCAACTCGGTCAATGGCTACAGGTGCTTCCCGGTGAAAAGATCCCTGTTGATGGAGAAGTCGTAGTCGGGCAGACAACCGTCGATGAATCGATGCTGACAGGGGAGCCTGTGCCCGTACAGAAACAACCCGGAGATCGCCTCTCGGCTGGCACGCTCAATCAATCAGGCGCGATCGCGCTTCGAGCCACTCGCATCGGCAAAGACACCACGCTGGCTAGAATCATTCATCTTGTCGAAGAGGCTCAGGCGAGAAAGGCTCCCATTCAACAGCTTGCCGATACCGTTGCGGGATACTTTACCTATGGCGTGATGGCGATCGCCCTGCTCACCTTTCTCTTTTGGTACTTTGTCGGCACTCAGGTTTGGCCAGATGTCTTGATGGCCAGCAGATCCCTGGGGAGCGAACATGCGCTGATGCACACCGTGATGTCTCACGCGATCCATCCGACTCCACTGCTTCTGAGCCTCAAACTGGCGATCGCCGTTCTAGTGATCGCCTGTCCCTGTGCGCTCGGATTGGCCACCCCTACCGCCATTCTCGTCGGTTCAGGAATTGGAGCCGAACGGGGACTGCTGATTCGAGGAGGCGACGTGTTGGAGCGAGTCCATCAATTGGATACGATCGTCTTCGACAAAACAGGAACCCTAACGATCGGGCAGCCCACCCTCACTGACTGCATTCCGCTTGATGAAGGCTCAGATCTGCACGAGCGACAAACGGCTCTACTTCAGATCGCCGCCACCGTTGAGAAGGGCACCCGACATCCTTTAGCAGACGCAATTCTCAAAGCCGCCCAACAACAAAAGATCCCGTTACTCACTGCTCAAGACTTTCATACGGAGCCAGGGTTCGGTGTGTCTGCCCAGGTGGTGCTGTCTCCTGAAACTCCTCAAACGATCTGGCTGGGAACCTTTGATTGGATGCAGAAAAATGGGATCTGCGTCAGTGATGCTCTGCAAACTCAAGTAAAAACCCTTTCAGCCCAAGGGAAAACCGTAGTCTATCTGGCAAATCACACCACCCTAATCGGACTCATCGCCGTCAAAGACGAAATCCGATCGGATGCCAAAGACACGATCCAAACCCTACAAGCGATGGGACTGCGCGTTATGATGCTCACGGGCGATCGTCCCGAAACCGCCCAACTTGTCGCCCAGATGATCGGCATTCCCCCCGAAAACGTCTTATCAGAAGTCCGCCCCCAACAAAAAGCAGAAGTCGTGCGATCGCTGCAATACTTATCCCTCACTCCTGACTCCTCACGCCTCACCTCAGTCGCAATGGTCGGAGACGGCATCAATGATGCCCCAGCCTTGGCCCAGTCCGATGTCGGAATTGCCCTCCAATCCGGAACCGATGTCGCCGTTGAGACAGCCGGGATTATCTTGATGCGCGATCGCCTCTCTGATGTTGTGGGTGCAATTTGTCTCAGCCGTGCAACGTTTGGTAAAATCCAACAGAATTTGTTCTGGGCATTTGCCTATAATTTATTGGGGATTCCTATCGCGGCAGGTGTTCTGCTTCCCAAGTTTGGGATGTTACTTAGCCCAGCAGCGGCAGGTGCTTTAATGGCATTTAGCTCTGTGAGCGTGGTGACTAATTCTCTTTTACTACGGCAGGCTTTTTCTACGCCTCAGCAGTAAGGCGATCGCCCCCCTCGCGTCTCGGATGAAAGCCCAGTTTTCTACTGTCAGGGTTAACTGTTAATAACTAAATAGTGCATCTGCCAGCCGACTGTTTTAGTCTCTTGAGGCGTATGTCGGTTCAGTAATTGCACTGAGTCCTCCCTTAAGCAGTCGGGTATCTTAGCTCAGTAGGTTGCACCTCAACTTTAGTCACCTAGCCACCTATCAGATTTTTCATGCCCTCAGAACCGCATCAAAATCATCTCATCATTATCGAAGACGACAAAGGGCGACGAGAATTTGTTCTCGATGGGCCAGTGTATTCGATCGGTCGAGACCCTAAGTGTGACATTCGTCTGGTGTCGCAGTTTGTTTCGCGTCGTCACGCCACACTGTTGCAACTGCCTAACGAGGATGGCACCTATTATTATCGAATCGTCGATGGCAACCTCAAAGGCAAGCCGAGTGCCAATGGTCTATTGATCAACGGTCGCAAACTGCAAACCCACGATCTCCATAATGAAGATGAGGTTGTCTTTGGCCCTCAAGTGCGGGCGATCTACTACCTGCTCAAACGAGACGCAATTTTGACGGTGCCGCCTGATGAGTTTGATATTACGCTGATCAGCCCCAATATGGTGGGCGACCCAGAAGATTGATCCTTTACCTTTCAAAAATCTGAGCAGAATTGGATTTCAACATTAAGTTCAGGCATAGAAAGGTTAGTGCTGCGGCGGGTTAAATCTCTTATAAAGGAGCAGCGATCGCCCTTAGCGACTCACGACTACAAGACTTCTCAACCCAATGTTCGACTAGATGAAATTGACAATTTATACTGTCAACTAGTGAACTTAATTTTTGATTAGGACGCTAAAGGATTTATTCGCTGGTTTTACAATGCCTTCAGATCCTCACCAAAGTCACCTGCTGATCATTAAAGATGATGTGGGAGAGCGATCGCTTCCCCTGGAGCAAACTCGCTACTCGATCGGCAGAGATCCCACTTGCAGCATTCGACTGATCTCTCAATTTGTCTCGCGCCATCATGCCACCCTAGAACAGCGATTTCACTCTGATGGCAGCTTCTACTACCACATTTCTGACGGCGATTCTCAAGGGCAACCAAGTGCCAATGGGCTATTGATCAATGGTCGAAAACTGCGATCGCGCGATCTAGAAAACAAAGACGAAGTGATTTTTGGCCCTCACGTCCAGGTCGTCTACTATCTGTTCAAGCGAGAGGGCTTCCACACCACGCCGCCCGATGAATTTGAAGATATTACGTTGATCAATCCGAGGACAGCGGGGCAACTTCCAGAGGACTACGACCAAAAAGACTTTAAGAAAGTCTCAGACGACGGTGAAGAAGAGCCAGAGGAGTTAAAAGATTTGTAAAGACGAAATCACTGAAGCGAAGCGGCTTCTCAAGCGATCGCTGCCTTTGTTAGCCGCCGACGGTTTCTATCAGTTTCCAGTGCTGGTTGTCGCTGACAGCGCGGCTGACCTGATTAAACATTTGACGACAGTGATTGTCTACTTGAAGTGGCAATTCTTCATTTTTAATCACAAAATTCATCCGAATTTCTTCGTCTGTTGCAGTCGTTTTGTCGATCAAAACTTCAACCGTCACCAACTTTGGAAATGAGACTTGACCTGGCACCTCGCGCGCCATCATATAATCTCCGGTGTCATAGATCACGTCTAAATTGCAGGACTCCAGGGTCTCATTCAACACTCGCGGAAGGTTATTGACAGAAATTGCGACGGTGAACAAACAAGTATAACGAGCCATAATCAACCCCAAGCGTGCGATAAGCGAATCCCTACCCATGATACGTTCCTAACCTGCGTTTGCAGAATGCCGCTTAGGACAATCTCATGACAAGATTCAAAGTAAGTGTTTTCTCATAAGCCTTATGACCTTTATAGCGGATTACTTGCAGAGTGAGTTATTCTGCGAGGGCGAAAAGAAAGAGAGCGATGAGAGGTTGTCTGCGATGATCTGTTCCCCCTTTGGGGGTAATACGCTTGGCGAGAGGAATGAGGGATGAAGGGTAAGTTGATTGTGTTTGAGGGGGTTGAGGGGTGTGGGAAGACGACACAGCTTCAGCGATCGTATCAGTGGCTCTTGACGAGTGGCTGGGTGGCAAAACTTCAGTCAGAAGGTCGGGTCAAAGATTTAGTCGTGACTCGCGAACCGGGGGGGACAACGCTAGGAGTGGGCATTCGTCAATTATTGCTCAGTCCTGCTAAAGAGCCGATCGCCGATCGTGCCGAGTTGCTGTTGTATGCTGCCGATCGCGCCCAGCATGTCGATGAATTTTTGCGGCCTCAATTAACAGAAGGAACGATCATTTTGTGCGATCGCTACACCGATTCGACGATCGCGTACCAGGGCTATGGGCGAGGATTAGACCGATCGCTGATCGATCACCTCAACAAAATCGCAACCGCTGGACTGCAAAGCGATCTAACGATCTGGCTGGATCTGGATGCAGAATTAGGATTGGCAAGAACCCAGAAACGAGGGGTCAGCGATCGCATTGAGCAAGCTGATCTAGACTTTCATCGCCGCGTCCAGCAGGGCTTTGCAGCGTTGGCCCAGTCTCACCCCGATCGGATTGTACGAGTTGATGCCAGTTTCAGCCAATTAGAAGTCGCCGAACAGATCGAAGCCGTCCTCAGCCAATCTCTAAGCCGCTGGTACAGCTAGCTTCAACCCATCGAAACCATCCTTTCGCCCCTCACTCCTTCCCCCATGTCCGCCTTCACCTCTCTAATCGGTCAACCTCAAGCCGTCGAATTGCTGTCGCAAGCGATCGCCCGAAATCGAATTGCGCCCGCTTATTTGTTTGCAGGGTCTTCTGGAATTGGTAAACGGTTGGCCGCCGAATCGTTTGCAGCCCTGCTGTTAGGGGACGATCGACGGGTCAAACAGCGCAATCACCCCGATCTGTTGTGGGTCGAGCCAACTTATTTGCATCAAGGCAAGCGATTGTCTCCTACAGAAGCCGAAGCCGCAGGGGTCAAGAAAAAAACGCCGCCGCAAGTCCGGTTAGAGCAGATTCGAGAGATTACGCGATTTTTGAGTCGTCCGCCGTTAGAGGCAGCGCGATCGCTCGTGATCATCGATCAAGCCAACACGATGGCCGAGCCTGCCGCCAATGCATTACTCAAAACCCTGGAAGAACCTGGACAGGCGACGTTAATTCTTTTGGCTCCCAGTTCTGATGCGCTGTTGCCGACGCTGGTTTCTCGGTGTCAAAAAATTCCTTTTTATCGGCTCGATCGCGCACAAATGGCCCAGGTGCTAGAAAAAATAGGGCAGGAAGAAATTTTGCAGCATCCAGAAGTGTTGTCGTTGGCGCAGGGCAGTCCGGGAGCCGCGATCGCCCATTGGCAACAACTGCAAACCATTCCCCAGGAGATTCTTTTGGCGGCCACTCAGCGACCTCGATCGCTCAAAGAGGCGTTAACGATCGCCCGTCAAATCAGCAAAACCCTGGATTCTGACGCTCAACTTTGGCTTGTGGACTATCTCCAACAAATCTACTGGCAGCAGTCTGTCGGGGTGATTTCTCTCCAGCAGTTAGAAAAAGCCAGAGAATATCTGCTGGTCGCCCAATCACAGCTAGTTTGGGAAGTCACGATGATGGGAATGATGCAGCCTTAGCTGACGTGAATTCGATGAAATCTTTCGCTGTGGTTGTTAATCCAGGCAGCCCCCTAAATCCCCCACGAGTGAGGGACTTTGAACCAGAATTCCTCTCTTAAAGTCCCCCAAAATTGGGGGGTTGGGGGGCAGAAGCGCTGAAGAACGAAGCAAAAAAACTTCATCGAGTTCACGTTTAGCTGAATGGGAGTTCGTAATCTGGGCAGCCAAAGAACTTAGGAGATTTCCTTTAATAAATTTACCCGGCTGTCTCCATCGAGAGTTCTGAAAGTCAAAGTTCCCCAGAATTTGGGGATCTAGGGGGCTTCCCAAGGTTGGTAACTTCTTTGCTAGAAATCTCCCTAATCTCTCCGAGTTATCTGCAAGTCGCCCCTCAGATTAATTTTTGGAATTTCTGGGATTGTCGATGCCGATCGCCTCTCCCAAATTATCCAACCCTCGCTCATCTAACTTTTGTACCAATCCGTCTAAAATTCGGCGCACCATGCTCGGCCCCTCATAAATCCAGCCTGTGTAAACCTGAATCAAACTGGCCCCAGCCGCGATTTTTTCCCAAGCATCCTCAGCAGTAAAGATTCCGCCGACTCCCACGATCGGCAGTTTTCCCTCAGTTTGCTGCCAGATAAATCGAATCACCTCGGTCGATCGAGTTCTCAGAGGTGCCCCACTGATGCCGCCCGCTTCCTCGGTCACCAACTTTCCGGTCGCTTGCAGGGTTTGAGTCTGTAGCCCGTCTCGTCGAATCGTCGTATTAGTCGCAATAATGCCCGCCAAATCGTACTGTTGAGCCAGCTTGAGAACATCTGCAATCGCTTCCCACTCCAGATCGGGCGCAATTTTGATCAGCAAAGGCTTTTCACCCTGATTTTCGGCTTGTAAAGCGGACAGAATCGGTTCCAATTGATCCGTCGCCTGGAGCGATCGCAGCCCCGGTGTATTCGGGGAACTGACATTGACGACGAAATAATCTCCCAATCCTTTTAAGAGGCGAAAGCTCCCCAGATAATCTTCAGCCGCTTTCTCAAGGGGCGTAACTTTTGATTTGCCGAGATTAATTCCTCTGGGACTTTTAAGTTTGTGATGATTTAGATCAGAACTTTTTAACCTTTCTGCTAATGTCGCGGCTCCCTGATTGTTAAATCCCATCCGATTGAGGGCGGCTCGATCGTCAGGCAGGCGAAACAAACGCGGACGAGGATTGCCAGATTGGGCATGAAACGTAACAGTTCCTAACTCTGCAAAACCAAATCCAAAACTTGACCAGAGCGCTGCTGCTACGCCATCTTTATCAAATCCGGCCGCCAGACCGATCGGATTCACAAATCTTTGCCCCCATAAACTTTGTTCTAATCGGACATCACCGACACAATAGGACTGGTACAGTTTAGACAAAACCCATCGCTTTGCAAATTGAGGCACTCCAGTATCGAGCCAGCTTAGAGTCTGCAAAGTTTGTCGATGCAGCCATTCGGGGTCGGCTTTCAAGCCAGAAAAAAGAATTGGACGAATCGCTGCTTGATAAATATCCACTAGTAACAAAAAATAATGAACACTTTATCTATTTTGACGAGTTGGAGAGCAGGTGAATGGGTAAATGGGGAAATGAGTCAACGACGGCTTCACCCTTCAGTCCTAATCTTCCACTGAGTGAAAAAATGCGGTTTTCAGGGCATTCTAAAGGATGAGTCTCATTGGTCTGGGAACGGTTCTGCGGACATTGTAGGGGCTGATCGCGCTCAACGGTGACACGGGTCGGCGGTTTCTCAGTCAAATCACGATCTCGTTGAGTTACCCGCAGAGGGTTGCTTCGCCGTTCTACCCCACCCATCCTGACAAAGACCCTGACGACCCGTTTTCTCCTCCTCTGCTTATCTCTTGAAATTATCGTCTCGCAACATGGGTCAGTCGAAAGAGCCAAATGCCTATGAACAGCAACTCGTTAGCCTGGGGCGGGTCTTGCAAACGCTGCGTGAAGGTGACGATATCGAAGCGTTGCTCACAACGGCGCTATCCTATCTACAAACTCATTTTCAGCCTGATCTGATCTGGTTAGGGCTGTACGATCGCGTCGATCATCGGCTGGTCGGTAAGGGAGGCGCTCTGCCATCGGGTGAAGATAGCGCCTTTCTCAAACAGCGATTTGTCCTGACTTCGGGCGATCTGATGGAGCAGGTGGTGATTCAGCAGCGTCCGATCACGCTTCCCGATCTCAGAGAAGAAGCCCGGGCCAGCGAGTGGCGCAAAGTTGCCAAAAGAAGCGGCATCCAGGGGACGATGATCTTCCCGATTTCTTACAAAGATCGCTGCTTTGGAGTTGTGATGCTGGGGTCGCGCCTGTGGGGAAACTTTCCCAAAACAGAGGAAAAAGCCCTGCTCTCGATGATCGTAGGTGAATTGGCCGCCGCCCTCAACACCGTCGAAATCGAATGGAAACGCCAACAAATCAAACGCCCCGAACAGCCCCTTCTCACGCTGATTGGTCAACTCGGAGCGCTCCCTAACCTTGGTCAACGTCTAGAAGCGGTTGTCGAACAAACTCATCAGTTCATCAGTCCGTCTCGCACTAGTGTCTATTGGTTTGAGCGACAAAACCGCTACTTTTGGCGCAGAGTCACCAACCTTAAGCCGTCTTCTAGAGCGATCGAAGACAATCAGCCCGTTTCTGGAATCACAGTTCAAGAAATGAGTGGGTTTTATCAGGCGTTGGCCTCGGATCAGGTGGTGTCGATCGGCGAAGCGTTAAGTTCTTTAAGAGCCGATACGACCAGTCGCTTGATGCAGCAGATTCGCGCTCGATCGCTGATGGCCGCCCCGATTCTCTACCAAAACGAACTGCTGGGATTTTTAGCCACCGAAGGCAGTGAAGCTCGAATCTGGCAAGACGAAGAGAAAAGCTATCTGCGGGCTGCGGCTCAACTGGTTGCCCTCGTCGCCCCCCTAGAGGAACTAGAATCCACCGTCGAACAAACCAAACTCGACCAGGCCCTCACCGCCGACATTGCCCACGCTATTTACAGTACCGACGATTGGAAGGCCACCCTCAAAAACACGGCTGAACTGTTGGGCAAGCGGCTCAAGACCGATCGCTTTATCGTTCTCATGTACGACACCGAGCAAGAGCGGTTTGAGGTCTGTTATCAAAGCTATCCCAACAATCGGCGACCGTTGGCTTCTTCTCTAGCACGACTGGCCGAGATCGATTGGCAAATGCTAGAACGCAGTTTGGGCGCAACTGCCATTGAGAATCTAGAGGACGATTTACGGCTGGGCACCTGGCGCGATCTGCTGTTAGAGTTGGGCATTCGATCGCTGCTGGTCTGCAATGCCGCCCCCGGTCAGCCCCTCGAAGGCTTGGTGTTGATCTGTCACGAAGCGCCGCGATCGTGGAGTTTGCCGGAGTGTGAGTTGAGTCAGGTTGTCACTCAGCAGATTGGGCTGATTTTGCGCCAGTGGCAGCTTCAAAAACAAAACGACCACCAGCAAAAGATGTATCAGACGATTCAGTGGGGGTTGACGACGATTCAGCAGACTCACCAGTTAGAGCTTTTGGAGCGATCGGCCCTGCAATACATCGCCCAGATTTTACAGGCTCCGATGGCGGCGTTGGTGTCGTGGTCTCCGGGTCGGCGCACCGGGCGGATTGTGCAGTCGGGCGATACAGATGGGCGGTTTACCTTTAATCCGATTCTCAAGGTTTCGACCTTTACTGACGCGCTGGTGCATCGGGCGCTAGAACACAACGGACTGTTGACGCTCTCGATCGATGAAGTGCCCGTCGAAAGTCGTCAATGGCTCAACGCTCCTGGCATTGGTCAACTTCTGATTATGGCCTTGAGAACGGCTCCAGAACATGAACCCACGGGCGTTTTGATCATTGCTGACCATTTAGAGCGCCACTGGAGCGATCGCCATTTCACGGCTTTAGATACACTAGTCAGCCAGTTTGCCTGGTCACGCCGCTATCTGATGTTGTCAGAAATGCTCAAGCTGCAACGCGAAAAGCTAGAACGTCTCAATTGGTACAAACAGCGTCGCATGGAGGAAATGTATCGATCGGTGAAACTGAGCGTCAAACGCCTGGGTGAGATTTCTAACCCCCACAAAGATGCGCTCTCAGCGACTCGTCAACAGCAAATTATGCGCCAGATCAACGATGCGATCGACCCGGTTCATCGAGTGGTTCGAGACGAACCGTGGCAATTGCAAATCAAAACGGAAACCGCTCCACTGGTCAGTCTTTTGAGACGAGCCTTGGATCGCGTGGACAACCTGATCAAACAGCGTCAACTCTGGTCACAGGTTCACAATGAGACGAATCCGATGATCACAGGCGACATCGCCAAAATCGAACTGGTGCTGTATGAACTGCTGCTGATTGCTTGTCAGCGATCGCATCCCGGTGGACGCATTGATCTGTGGTGTCGGCAGTTAGATCACAGTTGGGTAGAGCTTTCGATTACTGATGACGGGGCGATCGAGCCTCGCTTGATCGAAGACCTCGAAGCCGGCCGAGCCGTTGACCTTTTGGCCCCGTCGATGTTAGACAAGCCTCCTGGGTTACATTTGGCGATTTGTCAGTCATTGATGAAGCAAATGGGTTCTGAGTTTAATCTCTACAGGCTGGAAGACGGGCGAATTATGAGCCGATTGGTGCTGTCGTTGGGGATGGGGAGATAAAAGGGATGAGGGATGAAGTGCGAGGTAAAGTAATTGTCAGTTCGATGAACTGCTTCGCTTCGTTTTTAGATCCGAGAACGCCCCCTAAATTCCCTGCCCTTGAGGGACTTTGAACCAGAATTCTTCTCTTAAAGTCCCCCAAAATTGGGGGGTTGGGGGGCAGAAGCCGTGAACAACGAAGCGAAAAACTTGCAGCAAAGTCACGTTGGGGTAATCACGATCGTGTGAGCCACCCAGCCGAAGACTTCAGCGAAGTTACGATCGTTCTAGCGATGCTCAAGATTGACGGGGTGCTTTCTGCGGCGAGAGAGAGAATGCTGACTACTTCGCGTGGGTGGGGGGCGGGTAGTAAAGGACTCCAGGCGCTCACTTCGGCAAAACCTCTGGCGTAGAGATTGTGACTGGTTTCGATCGTCCCTTCACTTGACCCGATCACCAACACTAATAAGCGCTCGTGGAGCAAATCGCATCCGCTACAATTGAATCCATCGTTCCAAGCCGTTCGTGCGATGCATCTTCAGGTCTCTTCGGTTCAGCCGAGTTCTTCCCTCCAAATTTTGCTAGAGCAACAGCCCAATGGTCAGATTCGAGCGTCGATTCCAGCTTTACTGAATTGTTCCGTTAGTCGTTTAACCCGTGAAGCAGCGATCGCGTCCATTCAGCAACTTCTCTCAGAGCGGCTCTCCACACTCGAAATTCTCGCCGTTGATTTAAACTCTCCTCAAGATGTCGAGAAACCCTGGATGAAGTTTGCGGGAGTTTTCAAGAATGATCCAGAGCTTGCTGCGATCGTCAAAGTGCTCCGAGAAGAAAGAGAAATTGATGAGGACTCTCCTGCGTACTCTTTGCATGACATCGAATGACGCTACGGATTTTAGACACTGATCACGTTTCACTCTTTTTAGGGGGACATCCGCAAGTTGCAGCAGAATTGGGAAAGACAGGATTGAGTTGGGCAATTACTGTAATTACGGTGCAGGAAATTCTTTAATGGCTGGATTGGCGAAATCAACCATCTCAGCCCCAGCCAAGATCCCGTCAAACTCTATGCAAAGCTTTGGATATCTACTGAGTTCTTTAGGTCTGCAACCATTCTCAACTTTGATGCGATTGCAGACGATCGCTACCAACAACTTCTGCGGCAACAACCCGAACTGAACAAGAAGCGGTTAGTGAAAGATATGAGAATTGCTGCTATTGCCCTGACGACGGGAGCCATTATCGCAACCAGAAACCAGCGAGATTTTTCGTTAGTTACGAACCTGATTATGGAAGATTGGGTGTCTTCATAGAGCATCCAGACATCAATTCGCGATGAACGCAAAGCTTGAAGTTGTGAGGCGATCGCTCTCATTTCCTAACAACATTCTGCAATCCGACTGAGATTTTGGGGTGGAGCGAGTATTCTGATGTTGGAATAAAAAGCCCCCATACTCTCATGACTGACGTTTTTCTGTCTTATTCTCGGAAAGACAAAGCCTTTGTGCAAACGCTGCATGATGCACTCAAGGCAGAGCAGCGAGAAATTTGGGTGGACTGGCAAGATATTCCTCTGACGGCGGATTGGTGGCAAGAGATTGAGCGCGGCATTGAAGGGACGAATACCTTTGTGTTTGTGATCAGTCCTGATTCGGTGGCATCAGACATTTGCCGCAAAGAAATCGACCATGCGGTTAAGCACAATAAGCGGCTGGTGCCGATCGTTCATCGTGAGGGCTTCGATACGACCAGGGTGCATCTGATGTTGTCGAAGTACAACTGGTTGTTTTTTCGCGAGACGGATGAGTTCGATAAGGGCTTTGCTTCTTTAGTTCAGGCGATCGAGACGGATTTGGAATATGTGCGATCGCATACGCGGATTCTAGAACGGGCGATCGAATGGGACAAGGCATTGTGTAACGATAGCTTCTTGCTGCGAGGCATCGACTTAGAAATGGCAGAAACTTGGTTGTTAAAGGGCGCGAGTGAGCAACCGCAACCTACCGAGTTACAAGGAAAATACACTAACGCAAGTCGCGTCGCCGAGACGGAACGACAACGAAAAGAAGTAAGACGACAACGAGTGTTTATGGCGGGAGTTGGGACGTTTGCAGTGCTGGCTTTAGGTGCAGCAGCGTTTGCGTTTTGGCAGTGGCGAATTGCGGAACAAGGGAAGGCCAATGCTGAACTCAATGTCCAGAGTTTGAGTGCGCTGAATTTACAGACTTCTAATTTAGAGCTTGAGGCATTGATTGAGGGCTTGCAGTCAGAGCAGAAACTGAGGCAGATGGGAAAAGAAGCAGAGGCAGACACAAGGATTCAGGTAATTACAGCGTTGCGGCAGGTACTCTACAACATCAACGAGCAAAATCGCTTGGAAGGGCATAGTGATTCTATTTACAGTGTGAGTTTTAGTCCTGATGGTAAGACGATCGCCACAGGCAGCAGGGATAAGACCGTGAAGCTATGGAGCTTAGACGGGCACGAACTGAGGACGCTCAAAGGGCACACCAATACTGTTCACAGCGTGAGTTTTAGTCCTGATGGTAAGACGATCGCCACAGGCAGCGGGGATAAGACCGTGAAGTTATGGAGCTTAGACGGACAGGAACTGAGGACGTTCAGAGGCCACACTAATACTGTTTGGAGTGTGAGTTTTAGTCCTGATGGTAAGACGATCGCCACAGGCAGCGGGGATAAGACCG